>NZ_DJSX01000058.1:0-89227 GCF_002439135.1 Pseudomonas sp. UBA6323
GGGATGGTCGTACTGATTCGTGTGGTCAACCCGGCCTTCCCCGAGGGCATGATGCTGGCGATCCTGTTCGCCAACCTGTTTGCACCGCTGATCGACCACTTCGTCGTTCAGGCCAATATCAAGCGGAGGCTGGCACGCAATGTCTAGTCAAAAAGAATCCACCGTTCGCACGCTGACGGTGGCCGTGCTGGTGTGTCTGGTGTGCTCGGTGTTCGTCGCCGGCGCTGCCATCGCACTGAAGCCGACTCAGGTAGAAAACCGTCTGCTGGACAAGCAGCGCAGCATCCTGGCCATTGCCGGTCTGGGTGAGGCCGGCATGTCCAGTGCCAAGGTCAAGCAAGTGTTCGACAGCACCATCACCGCCAAGCTGGTGGACCTGGAGAGCGGCAAGTTCTCCGATGCGTTCGATCCGATCACCTTCGACCCGCTCAAGGCCTCGAAGGATCCGAAGACCTCCACCGCGCTCAAGGGCAGCGAGGACATCGCCGGGATCAAGCGCCAGGAGCGCTACACCACCGTTTACATGGTGGAGAAGGATGGCGAAGTTGAAACGCTGATCCTGCCGGTGCGCGGTTACGGTCTGTGGTCGACCCTGCACGGCTTCATCGCGGTGAAAGGTGACCTGAATACCGTGGTCGGTATGGGCTTCTACCAGCATGGCGAGACCCCGGGTCTCGGCGGCGAAGTGGATAATCCGAAATGGAAAGGCCAGTGGCCCGGCAAGACCCTGTTCGACGATAACGGCAAGCTGGCCGTACAGATCGTCAAGGGCGGTGTCGACCCGCAGAGCCCGCGAGCCACTCACCAGGTCGATGGCCTGGCGGGCGCCACCCTGACCAGCGTCGGTGTGGACAACCTGCTGAAGTTCTGGCTCGGCCAGAACGGCTTCGGTCCGTTTATCGCTAACCTGCGTGCAGGGGAGGCTTGATCATGTCGCAGCCGACTATTAAAGAAGTCCTGCTTAACCCGATCTTCAACAACAATCCCATCGGTCTGCAGATCCTCGGGATCTGCTCGGCCCTGGCGGTAACCTCGAACCTGCAGACCGCGTTGGTGATGTCCGCCGCGCTGACGCTGGTGACAGGTTTCTCCAACCTGTTCATTTCCATGATCCGCAGCCAGATCCCCGGCTCGATCCGCATGATCGTGCAGATGGTGATCATCGCCTCGCTGGTAATCGTGGTCGATCAGGTGCTCAAGGCCTATGCCTTCAGTCTGTCCAAGCAGCTGTCGGTATTCGTCGGTCTGATCATCACCAACTGTATCGTGATGGGCCGTGCCGAAGCGTTCGCCATGCAGAACCCGCCGGTGTTGTCGTTCTTCGACGGTATCGGTAACGGTCTGGGTTACAGCGCCATGCTGATCGCCCTGGGCGTGATCCGCGAACTGTTTGGCGCGGGCAAGCTGATGGGCTACGAGATTTTCTCGGTGGTCAACGACGGTGGCTGGTACCAGCCCAACGGCATGCTGCTGCTGCCGCCTTCGGCCTTCTTCCTGATCGGCCTGTTCATCTGGGGCATCCGTAGCTGGAAGAAGGATCAGATCGAGAAGAATGCCTACAAGATGGCGCCTCACGTATCCAGCAAGGAGGCCTATTAATGGAACATTACATCAGCCTGTTCGTCCGTGCGGTGTTCGTCGAGAACATGGCGCTGGCGTTCTTCCTCGGCATGTGTACCTTCATCGCCATCTCCAAGAAGGTGGAAACCGCCATCGGTCTCGGTATCGCCGTGGTCGTGGTGCTGGGTATCACCATGCCGGTGAACAACCTGATCTACACCAACATCCTCAAGGATGGCGCTCTGGCCTGGGCCGGCTTGCCTGAGGTGGATCTGTCGTTCCTCGGCCTGCTGACCTTCATCGGCGTGATCGCGGCCCTGGTGCAGATCCTCGAGATGACCCTCGATAAGTACGTGCCGTCGCTGTACAACGCCCTGGGTGTGTTTCTGCCGCTGATCACCGTGAACTGCGCCATCATGGGTGGTTCGCTGTTCATGGTCGAGCGTGATTACAACCTGGCCGAAAGCACCGTTTACGGTATCGGCGCGGGTGTGTCCTGGGCACTGGCCATCGCCGCGCTGGCGGGTATTCGCGAGAAGCTCAAGTACAGCGACGTACCGGCTGGCCTGCAGGGTCTGGGCATCACCTTCATCACCATCGGTCTGATGTCGCTGGGCTTCATGTCCTTCTCCGGCGTGCAGCTGTAAGGAAAGGATGAACAGATGAATTACGAAATCTTCCTCGCCATCGGCATGTTCACCGCCATCGTTCTCGCGCTGGTGCTGATCATCCTCGCGGCGCGCGCCAAGCTGGTGTCCAGCGGTGACGTGAGCATCGAGATCAACGGCGAAAAAACCATCGTGGTACCGGCTGGCGGCAAGCTGCTGCAGACCCTGGCCGACAACAACATCTTCCTGTCCTCCGCCTGCGGCGGCGGCGGTACCTGCGCCCAGTGCAAGTGCATCGTCGAAAGCGGCGGGGGCGAGATGCTCTCCACCGAAGAGTCGCACTTCACCAAGCGCGAGGCCCGCGAAGGCTGGCGCCTGTCCTGCCAGACCCCGGTCAAGCAGGACATGAAGATCGAAGTCCCGGAAGAGGTCTTCGGCGTCAAGAAGTGGGAGTGCACCGTCCAGTCCAACCCCAACGTCGCCACCTTCATCAAGGAGCTGACGCTGAAGCTGCCGGAAGGCGAGAACGTCGACTTCCGCGCCGGTGGTTACGTGCAGCTGGAGTGCCCTCCGCACACCGTGTACTACAAGGACTTCGACATTCAGGAGGAGTATCGCGGCGACTGGGACAAGTTCAACCAGTGGAAGTACGTGTCCAAGGTCGACGAGACCGTGATCCGTGCCTATTCCATGGCCAACTACCCGGAAGAGCGCGGTCTGGTGAAGTTCAACATCCGTATCGCCTCGCCGCCCCCCGGCAAGGACGATCTGCCGCCGGGCAAGATGTCGTCCTACGTGTTCAGCCTCAAGCCGGGCGACAAGATCACCGTGTACGGGCCGTTCGGTGAGTTCTTCGCCAAGGACACCGACGCCGAGATGGTCTTCATCGGTGGTGGTGCCGGCATGGCGCCGATGCGTTCGCACATCTTCGACCAGCTCAAGCGCCTGAAGTCCAAGCGCAAGATCAGCTTCTGGTACGGTGCGCGTTCCATGCGTGAGTCGTTCTACAACGAAGAGTACGATCAGCTGGCCGCGGAAAACCCGAACTTCCAGTGGCACCTGGCGCTGTCCGATCCGCAGCCGGAAGACAACTGGACCGGGCTCACCGGCTTCATCCACAACGTGCTGTACGAGAACTACCTGAAGGACCACCCGGCTCCGGAAGATTGCGAGTTCTACATGTGCGGCCCACCCATGATGAACGCCGCCGTGATCAAGATGCTCACCGACCTGGGCGTCGAACCGGAGAACATTCTCCTCGACGACTTCGGCGGCTAAGCATGAGGTCTGCTGTACTCCAGCCCGTTATCGCTGTCGCCCTGGCGGCAGCCCTAACGGGCTGCTTGCATTCAGAGCGGATCGAAGAGTTCGGCGGCCCGACCATGGGCAGCACCTATTCGATCAAATACGTCCGCAGTGAAGGTGTCGCACCGCAAGCCGAACTCAAGGCTGCGACCGAGGCGATCCTCGCCGAGATCGATCTGCAGATGTCCACCTATCGCGACGATTCACTGATCGAGCAGTTCAACCGTGCGCCGGCCGGTACCTGCCAGGCCATGCCCAAGGGCGTGCTCGACCTGGTGCGCGCCGGTAATCGCCTGCACGAAGAGAGCCAGGGTCACTTCGACCTGACCCTCGAACCCTTGCTCGACCTCTGGGGCTTCGGGCCCAAGGGGCAGGGCGAGGCGGTACCGGATGCCGAGCGCCTGGCCGAGGTGCGCCAACGCGTTGGTCAGCAGCACCTGAAGATCGAGGGCGAGCAGCTGTGCAAGGACGTCGATGTTCAGGTCGACTTCAACAGCATCGCCGCTGGCTATGCCGTCGATCTGATCGTGGCGCGTCTGGGTGAGCTGGGTGTTACCAGTTACCTGGTCGAGGCCACCGGCGAGCTCAAGGCGGCCGGCTTCAAGCCCGATGGTAGCCACTGGCGCATTGGCCTGGAGGCGCCGCGCGACGACCAACGTGTCGCTCAACGCATCCTTCTGCTCGATGGTTACGGTATTTCCACTTCGGGCGACTACCGTAATTATTTCGAAGAGAACGGCCAGCGCTACTCGCACACGCTCGATCCGCTGACGGGTAAACCGGTCAACCACAAGCTGGCGGCAGTGACGGTGGCAGATCCATCGACCTTGCGCGCCGATGGCTTGTCTACCCTATTGATGGTGCTTGGGCCGGATGCCGGCATGGCCTTCGCCGAGCGCAACGGTATCGCGGCGTTTTTCGTGACGCGTGAGGGTGAGGGCTTCGTCACACAGGGCACGGCCGCATTCGAGCAGCTATTCGCTGCAGGAGATGAGCAATGACGTTTCTGGTTGTATTTCTGGCCATGATTCTGGTCGTCGGCATGATGGCCGTCGGCGTGATCATGGGGCGCAAACCCATCGCCGGTTCCTGCGGTGGTAATGCCAATCTGGGTATCGAGAAAGAGTGCTCGATCTGCGGCGGTAGCCGCGAGAAATGCGAAGAGGTCAATCGCGACAAGAGCGATGCGCCGAACACCGACCTGGCTTACGACGCGAGCAAGCGCTAAGTCGGCTGGTAGCTTTGATAGCTGGTGGCTATTATCCGCTGCCAGCCCTGCCGAGGGTGCGCCACAAGCGCTCCGGCCTGATCTGAAGGAGTAAACATGGCGGTCTACAACTACGATGTGGTGGTGCTTGGCTCAGGCCCGGCGGGCGAGGGCGCGGCGATGAACGCGGCCAAGGCCGGGCGCAAGGTGGCCGTGGTGGACAACCGTCCGCTGGTCGGCGGCAACTGCACCCACCTGGGTACCATTCCGTCCAAGGCGCTGCGCCACTCGGTGCGGCAGATCATGCAGTTCAACACCAACCCGATGTTCCGCCAGATCGGCGAGCCGCGCTGGTTCTCGTTCCCCGATGTGCTCAAGAGTGCGGAGAAGGTGATCGCCAAGCAGGTCACCTCGCGCACCGGCTACTACGCGCGCAACCGCATCGACACCTACTTCGGTACCGCCAGCTTCGCCGACGAGCAAACGGTGGAAGTGGTCTGCCTCAATGGCGTGGTGGAGAAACTGGTGGCCAAGCAGGTCGTCGTCGCTACGGGTTCGCGCCCCTACCGCCCGGCCGATGTCGACTTCACTCACCCACGCATCTACGACAGCGACACCATTCTCAGCCTCGGCCACACGCCGCGCCGTCTGATCATCTACGGAGCCGGGGTCATCGGCTGCGAGTACGCCTCGATCTTCAGTGGCCTGGGTGTGCTGGTCGACCTGATCGACAACCGCGATCAACTGCTCAGCTTCCTTGATTCAGAGATCTCCGATGCGCTCTCCTATCACCTGCGCAACAACAATGTGCTGATTCGTCACAACGAAGAGTACGAGCGCATCGAAGGTGTGGAAAACGGTGTGGTCCTGCACCTGAAGTCGGGCAAGAAGATCAAGGCCGATGCGCTGCTGTGGTGTAACGGCCGTACCGGCAACACCGATCAGCTGGGCCTGGAGAACATCGGCATCGCGGTCAACAGCCGTGGCCAGATTCAGGTCGACGAGCACTACCGCACCGAGGTCAGCAACATCTACGCCGCCGGTGACGTGATCGGTTGGCCGAGCCTGGCCAGCGCCGCCTCCGACCAGGGGCGATCGGCTGCCGGCAGCATCGTCGACAACGGCAGCTGGCGTTTCGTCGATGACGTGCCGACCGGCATTTACACCATTCCGGAGATCAGCTCGATCGGCAAGACCGAGCGAGAGTTGACCCAGGCCAAGGTGCCTTACGAAGTTGGCAAGGCCTTCTTCAAGGGCATGGCCCGTGCGCAGATCTCGGTCGAACCGGTGGGCATGCTGAAGATTCTCTTCCACCGCGAAACCCTGGAAGTGCTGGGTGTGCACTGCTTCGGCTATCAGGCTTCGGAGATCGTTCACATCGGTCAGGCGATCATGAACCAGAAGGGTGAAGCCAACAGCATCAAGTACTTCATCAACACCACCTTCAACTACCCGACCATGGCCGAGGCCTATCGGGTTGCCGCGTTCGACGGCCTCAACCGGCTTTTTTGAGCGGCTCCGGCCGGCGGCCTGAGCCGGTCGGGGAGACAGGCTGGGTAGCGGCTTCCGAGTGGCGCTGGCCGAATCGGGAGAGCTTCTAGCGTCTCAGGCGGCAGCAACGACAAAACCGGCCATTGGCCGGTTTTTTCGTTGTTGGGCGTTGTGTTCGCTGCCCGGATGCCATTCGGGTACAGGCGCGAAGACGCACCCGGATTGCATCCGGGGTACATGGCTTGTGGTGTAGGAGCGAATTTATCGCGATGCTGGTGCGCTCGGTGTTGGCTGCATATCGCGGATAAATCCGCTCCTACAAGGGTAATCGCCTCAGCCCTTAGGGTGTGCCGTGCGCACCGCTTGGCCCCGCCTGTTCGAGCGACGCTATGTGCGCATGGTGCACCCTACAAGTTTCATCCGCGCAGCGTCTGCACCGCCAGTTCGTAGCCCGGATGCAATCCGGGGCCTTCGCGCCATGTCATCCGGGCTACATGACTTCTGGTGTAGGAGCGAATTTATTCGCGATGCTGGTGTGCTCGGTGTTGGCTGCATATCGCGGATAAATCCGCTCCTACAGAGGCTAAACGCCTCAGCCCATAGGGTGTGCCGTGCGCACCGCCAGTTCGTAGCCCGGATGCAATCCGGGAATGCTCTCTCTGCATCCCTCGAATTGCATCCGAACGTCGCGCGAGCTGCTCTGGCTTGCTCCCCTCTCCCGCTTGCGGGAGAGGGGCCGGGGGAGAGGGCGATGAGTCTCAGCCGCGTAACGTCTGCACCGCTATGCCTGGGAAGTCGGTGATGATGCTGTCGGCGCCAAAGTCGGCCAGGCGGCGCATCAGCGCCGGTTCGTTGACCGTCCAGACCGACACATGCAGTCCCTGTTTCTGCGCCTTGAGCAGGCGCTCCGGAGTGCATAGGGTCCAGTTCAGCGCCAGCAGGTGGCACTCATAGTGCGCCGCCACTTTCAGCGGATCGAGCCAGGCGTACTCGGCGACCAGGCCCAGTTGCAGTTGTGGAGTCAGCTCGCGCGCGGCCTTGAGCACTTCGCGTGAGCTGGAGGTGATGGTGATCCGATCGCGCAGGCCGAAGCGCTCGACCAGCTCGGCGATGGCCAGTACGGTGCGTGCGGCACGCACTTTCGAGGCGCTTTTCACTTCCAGTTGCCAGTGCTCGAACTGACACTGCTCGAACAGATTCTGCAGGCGCGGAATGGGGCAGGGGCGCACCCAGCCCGGGCCGCCCTTGCGCGCGTCATATTTGATCAGATCGGCGGCATCATGTTCGACCACCTTGCCGCGCACGCCGGTGGTGCGCTTCAGGGTTGGATCGTGAATCACCATCAACTCGCCGTCGCGTGACAGGTGCAGATCCAGCTCGCAGCGATTGACGCCATGCTCCAGGCAGCGCTGGAAGCTGGCGAGGGTATTTTCCGGGGCTTCGCCCTTGGCGCCGCGATGGCCGTAGATGAGAGTCACTGTTGCTCCTTGACGGTGTCGAGGTGGTGCGGCTGATGGTGGCGCACGCTGTTGATCACATGATCGTATTCGAAATAAACGCTGAACTCGCGGTAGTCCCAGCGGGTGATCGGCGGCTGGCCGACCGGCTTGTGTTCTTCATCGGCCAGGCCGAAGCGCTCGAGTACCGAGCGTTTCGACTCGCCTTTCTGGGGCAGGTTGCGGGCATCGATATCCGCACCCTGGTTGCCCAACGGAATGGTCAGGGTGTCGGCGAAGGAAGAGGTAGGGGCGAGAAGGGCGAGTAGCAGTGCGATGCGGTACATGGCGGATCCTTTGCGGCGTTCATTCGCGGGCCTGGCGACGTTCCAGGGCCTGTCTCTGCAGGATATGCCGGGCCAGCAACTGGCGCTGTGCGTCGGTCAACGCTTCGAACTCGGTGCCGATATCGTACTGGCCGTCGCTGCGTGCGCTGCAGTGCACCACCTGGGCGCGCAGCATCAGACCGAGTGCTTGTGGCATCAATACCATCTTGATCGCCAGGTGGCTGCCCGGTGCCACGGCCTGGGCGTCCATGAAGCTGATACCGCCCTCGGACAGCGATACCTGGCGCGGGGCTCCAATGTCGCGCAACAGGCTCTGCGCGACCGCCTGACCAAGCAGGTCGATGCGCTTGTTGATCACTTTCAGGTAGTTGGCCAGGGTGCGATCACGCTCGCTGATGTGGCGCAGCAGATGTTGCGACTCGAAGTCCATCAGGTGCAGATCGCTGAGCAGATTGAACAGCGGCGACGGGTCGTGAAGTACGTCGCTGGCCTGGGCTTCGGCCCCTGACAGCAGGCTGAATTCCAGTGCGATCGTATCCTCGATACGGTAGTATTCGCGGCGATCATCTACATCGTTAGTCGACATGGCGAACCCATGAAAGCAATGGTGGTCGAAGAGCCTGTTGAAGGCTTCGCGAACGGTATGCGAGCCGGGCGAACATCGCTGGGCAAGCGCCGGTTACGAATGGTAAACGAGCAATTCTCGCTTCGCTCGCTCCTTCGGGGTCACACTGATGTGTGATAGCCATAAGTGGCTTTCCAAGTGTTTTTAACGCAGCAGGCCCGTTACGCAGCCGACTTCGAGTTGCTTCTGAGTGTAAGGCCGCTGACCTGGCCCCGCCACATGGACGTTTTTCTTTCCCCCGAATCTCTCCGACATGTTCAGACCTCTGTTCGTATTCATCGGCACGCGCTACACGCGGGCCAAGCGCCGCAACCACTTCGTTTCCTTCATTTCCCTGACGTCCATGCTCGGCCTCACCCTGGGGGTGATGGTGATGATCCTGGTGCTGTCGGTCATGAATGGTTTCGATCACGAGATGCGCACCCGTGTGCTGGGGATGATTCCTCACGCCACGGTCGAGTCGCCGACCCCGGTCAGTGACTGGCCGGCACTGGCGCGTCAGGTCGAGCGCCATCCGCGTGTCGAGGCGCTGGCACCTTTCACCCAGATGCAGGGCTTGCTGACGCACGACGGCAAGGTGCAGAAGGTACTGATCAATGCCATCGATCCCGAGCAGGAGCGCAAGGTCTCGATCATCAATGACTTCTTCCAGCAGGGCAGTCTCGACAGCCTGCAGCCAGGTGATTTCGCCATGGTCATTGGTGATAAGGCAGCGGCCAAGCTGGGCCTCAAGCTCGGTGACAAGGTCACCTTCGTCGCCCCCGAAGTCACCGTGACCCCGGCCGGCATGTTCCCGCGCCTGAAACGCTTCACCGTCACCGGTATCTTTCACGTCGGCGCTGGCGAGATCGATGGTGCCCTGGCGCTGGCCAACATCAGTGATCTGGCGCGCCTGCAGCGCTGGAAGCCGGATCAGGTGCAGGGCCTGCGCCTGAAATTCGACGACCTGTTCCAGGCGCCGCGCAGTGCCTGGGAAATCGCCCAGACTCTCGACGGCGACTTCTACGCCCGCGACTGGACTCGTACCCACGGCAACCTGTACCAGGCCATCCGCATGGAGAAGACCATGATCGGTCTGCTGCTGTTGCTGATCGTCGCGGTGGCAGCCTTCAACATCATCTCCACTCTGGTGATGGTGGTGACCGACAAGAAGGGCGATATCGCCATCCTGCGTACCCTTGGTGCCACGCCGCGGCAGATCATGGCCATCTTCATGGTGCAGGGTACCGTGATCGGCGTTGTCGGTACTTTCATCGGCGCCGTGCTGGGGATTCTCGCGGCGCTCAACGTCAGTAGTCTGATCGCCGGCATCGAGCGCCTGTTGGGCATCAAGTTTCTCAATGCCGATGTCTATTTCATCGATTACCTGCCTTCGCAACTGCAGAGCGCCGACGTGGTGATGGTTTGTACCGCGGCGCTGCTGCTGAGCTTCTTCGCTACCCTGTATCCGGCCTGGCGCGCCGCGCGCACCCAGCCCGCCGAGGCCCTGCGCTATGAGTGAACCCATGAACCAGAACGCCATGAAACAGCACAATGCCGTGCTCAGCTGCCGCAACCTGAGCAAGCGTTACGACGAGGGCCCCGAATCGGTGGTCGTGCTCGATGGGCTCGAACTGGAACTCTTCCCCGGCGAGCGGGTGGCCATCGTCGGCAGCTCCGGTTCCGGCAAGAGCACCCTGCTGAACATGCTTGGCGGCCTGGATACACCCAGCGAGGGCAGTGTCTGGCTGGCCGGTGAGCAACTGTCGGCACTGAGCGAGACCGCCCGCGGCCTGCTGCGTAACCGGGCGTTGGGTTTCGTCTATCAGTTCCATCACCTGCTGGCTGAATTTACTGCGCTGGAGAATGCCTGCATGCCGCTGCTGATCGGCAAGACTTCGATCGCCGAAGCGCGCCAGCGCGCGACTGCATTGCTGGAGCGCGTGGGGCTGGGGCATCGCCTCCATCACAAGCCGTCAGAGCTGTCCGGTGGCGAGAGGCAGCGTGTGGCCATCGCCCGCGCCCTGGTCAATCGCCCTGGGCTGGTGCTGCTCGACGAGCCGACCGGCAACCTCGACCAGCACACCGCCGAAGGCATTCAGGAGCTGATGCGCGAGCTCAGCCGTGACTCCAATACCGCATTCCTGGTGGTGACTCACGACATGCAGCTGGCGCGGCAGATGGACCGCGTGCTCAGCCTGCAGGACGGCAAGCTGGTGACCCTCTGATGTTTCGTCCGCTGAGTATCTTCATCGGCGCTCGCTACACACGGGCCAAGCGCCGCAATCACTTCATCTCCTTCATTTCGCTGACTTCGATGATTGGCCTGGCGCTCGGTGTGCTGGCGATGATCGTGGTGCTGTCGGTGATGAACGGCTTCCAGAAGGAAATGAGCTCACGGATTCTCGGTATGGTGCCGCACGCCATGGTCTATGGCGCCGAGCCGGTTGCCGACTGGCGCGCCCTGGCGGAAAAGGCCAAGGCCAATCCGCAGGTGCAGGCGGCCGCGCCTTATGCCGAGCTGGAGGGCATGCTTTCGCATCGCGGGCTGATGCAGCCGATCCAGATCCACGGCATCGATCCGGCGGAGGAGGGCAAGGTGTCGATCCTGCCCGAGCATATCCGTCAGGGCAGCCTGAATAATCTGCAGCCCGGTGAGTTCGGCGTGGTGATCGGTGATATCACTGCTCGGCGCTTCGGCCTGCAGGTCGGCGACAAGCTGACGCTGATCATTCCCGAGCTGAGCAACGCTCCTGGTGGTGTCACGCCGCGCATGCAGCGCCTGAACGTGGCGGCGGTGTTCAAGGTTGGTGCCGAGCTGGACAGCTCGCTGGCACTGATCAACGTCGCCGATGCCGCAGCCATGCAGCGCCTGCCGGAGGGCACCGTGCCGGGCATCCGCCTGGCGCTGAAGGATCTCTACCAGGCGCCGCAGGTGTCCAAGGCGCTGCTGGCCGAGCTGGGCGCCGATTACCGCGCCGATGACTGGACCCACACTCAGGGCAGCCTGTTCAGCGCGATGAAGATGGAGAAGACCATGATCGGCCTGCTTCTGCTGCTGATCGTCGCAGTCGCCGCCTTCAATATCATCGCCACCCTGATCATGGTGGTCGCCGACAAGGGCGGCGATATCGCCATCCTGCGCACCCTGGGCGCTACGCCACGGCAGATCATGGCCATCTTTATGGTGCAGGGCTCGGTGATCGGCCTGGTCGGCACCCTGATCGGCACGGTACTTGGCGTGCTGGCGGCGCTGAATGTCAGTGCGCTGGTGGCCTGGCTGGAATCCTTCGCCGGACAGCAGGTGCTGAGCTCCGACGTGTACTTCATCAGCAGCCTGCCATCGGACCTGCAGTGGCTGGATGTGGCGCTGATCTGCTCGGCGGCATTGATCCTGAGCTTCCTCGCCACGCTCTACCCATCCTGGCGGGCGGCGCAGGTACAACCGGCCGAAGCGCTACGTTACGAGTAAGCATAAAAAAGCCGTCGCATTCGACGGCTTTTTCTTTTCAGGGGCGCTGTTGGCGGCGTTTTTCCTGACGCTTGCGCCAACTGCGCTGGACCCACCAGCGCCAGTAGAGCATGGTCAGCACATAGGCCAATGCGGCGAGCACCAGACCGGAGATGAAGGAGCCGAGGTACAGCGGCTTCCACAAGATGGCGACCTCGGCCGTGATCCATTCCAGGCTCAGGGTTTGCGGCATGCGCACCGGCGGTGTCTGCATGATCCATGCACCGAGTTTGTAGGTGCAGTAGAAGATCGGCGGCATGGTGATGGGGTTGGTCAGCCAGACCAGGCCGATGGAGATCGGCAGGTTGGCGCGCAGCGGAATGGCGACGGCGGCCGCCGCCAGCATCTGCATCGGCATGGGGATCATCGCCCAGAACAGGCCGATGGCCATGCCGCGCGCTACGGAGTGACGGTTCAGGTGCCAGAGATTGGGATCATGAATCAGCTTGCCGAGAAAGCGCAGGGACTTGTTACCCTTGATGCTGTCGGGGGTGGGCATGTAGCGCTTGAATAAACGACGCGGCATGAAGAGTCTCTGGGCAGGCAAAAGCGCCGATATTATGCACGGATTCAGCTCGGCCAGCGTTTTCATATTGTGACCGAAGGTGAGCGCCGGACGCGTTTGCTGCAGCTCGATGAGCAGGGAGGAAGGATGCGAACAGGGATGTTGGCGCTGGCCTTGGGGCTGCTCAGCTTGCGCTTTCTGCCGAGCCTGCCGCCAGGCTGGCTGTTGCTGGTTGCAGCCTGTGCCGGCCTGGCTTTATTGCTCTCGCGTTTCTACCCAATGGGGTTCTTTCTGTTGGGGTTGGCGTGGGCCTGCAATTCAGCACAGTGGGCGCTGGACGATCGCCTCGCCCCGGAGCTCGACGGCCGCACGCTATGGCTGGAAGGACGGGTGGTCGGATTGCCCGAGGTATCCGATGGTGTGGTGCGCTTCCTGCTGGAGGATGCGCAATCGCGTCGCGCCGAGCTGCCAACAAGGTTGCGGGTGGCCTGGTATGGCGGGCCGACGGTGCAGGGCGGCGAGCGCTGGCGTCTGGCAGTCAACCTGAAGCGGCCGCATGGCCTGGTCAATCCGCAGAGCTTCGACTACGAAGCCTGGTTGCTGGCGCAGCGTATCGGCGCCACGGGCACGATCAAGTCCGGTCAGCGCCTTGCTCCAGCTTCGGGCCTGGGTAGTTGGCGCGACAGCCTGCGCCAACGCTTGTTGGCGGCGCCAGCTGTTGAGCGCGAAGGCGCCATCGCCGCTTTGGTTCTGGGCGACGGTTCTGGCTTGAGCAGCGAAGATTGGCGCCTGTTGCAACACACCGGCACGGTGCACCTGATGGTCATTTCCGGGCAGCACATCGGACTGCTGGCCGGCTTTCTCTACGGTTTGGTGGCCTTGCTGGCGAAGCTCGGCGCATGGCCGGCGCGCTGGCCATGGTTACCTTGCGCCTGTGCGCTGGCCCTGGGCGGGGCCTTGACCTATGGCTTGCTGGCGGGCTTTGAGGTGCCGGTGCGCAGGGCCTGCGTGATGGTCGCGTTGGTGCTGCTGTGGCGCATGCGCTTTCGCCATCTGGGCGCGTGGTGGCCATTGTTGCTGGCCTTGATCGTGGTTCTGCTGCTGGAGCCGCTGGCGTCCTTGCAGCCGGGTTTCTGGTTGTCGTTTTCGGCGGTGGCGATTCTGGCTCTGGTGTTTGGCGGTCGGCTCGGCGTCTGGGGTTGGTGGCGCGGGCTCACGCGTGCGCAATGGACCATGGCCATCGGCCTGTTGCCGATGATGTTGGTCCTCGGCCTGCCGGTCAGCAGCAGCGGGCCGTTGGCCAATCTGATCGCCGTGCCCTGGGTCGGGTTGGTAGTCGTGCCTCTGGCCTTGCTGGGCACCTTGCTGGTGCCTATACCGGTGCTGGGCGAAGGGCTGTTGTGGCTGGCCGGTGGTGCGCTGCACCTGCTGTTCGAGTTGCTCGGCATCATCGCCGGCTGGCTACCCGCCTGGCTGCCGAGCGTTCTGCCGCTGTGGGCATGGTTGCTGGCGGCAGCCGGTGCTCTGCTGCTCCTTTTGCCGGCCGGAGTGCCGCTGCGTCTGCCCGGTCTTGCGCTGTTGTTGCCCGCATTGCTGCTGCCAGCGCCGCATCTGGATGATGGTCGCGCCGACATCTGGGTGCTGGATGTGGGGCAGGGGCTGGCGGTGCTGGTGCGTACCCGAGAGCACGCTCTGCTGTATGACGCCGGGCCGCGCTTCGGTGATTTCGATACCGGTGAGCGAATCGTCCTGCCCTCGTTGCGGGCGCTGAACCTCAGGCATCTCGATCTGATGCTGCTCAGCCATGCGGACAACGATCATGCCGGCGGCGCGGCCGCGATCAAGGTCGGGATGCCTGTATCGAGGGTGATCAGTGGTGAGCCGCAAAGGCTGGCCGATGCGCTCGGCGCCGAAGCGTGCGAGTCAGGACAAAGCTGGCGATGGAACGAGGTGACCTTCAGGCTGTGGCAGTGGGACCGCGCCAGCTCCGGCAACCAGCTGTCCTGTGTATTGCAGATCGAGGCTGCGGGCGAACGCCTGCTGTTGACCGGCGATATCGACGTACAGGCCGAGCGGGCGCTGATGCAGGCCGACTTTCCCCTGGCTTCGCAGTGGCTGCTGGCCCCTCATCATGGCAGTCGCACCTCGTCCAGCCAGGCGTTCATCGACTCGGTCGCGGCGCAGCATGTGCTGATTACCCGCAGCCGCCACAATGCCTTTGGCCATCCACACCCGCAGGTGCTGGAGCGTTATCGGGCAGCGGGCGTTCAGGTGCATGACACCGCGCTCGATGGCGCGCTGCATCTGCGCCTGGGTGAGCATGGCGCAGCGCAGGCATTGCGACGCGAGGCACGTTTCTGGCGGGAAAAATGAGAACGGCGGCGGTCGGCGGGCGTTGCCCCCTGTGCTAGAGTGGCGCCACTTTTTCGAGGGGGATTCTCTACCGTGTGGGAACTGGTCAAAGCTGGCGGCTGGATGATGCTGCCGATCATTCTCTGTTCCATCGCTGCTGCCGGTATCGTTGCCGAGCGTCTGTGGACCCTGCGGCCCGCCCGCGTCACCCCGGCCAATCTGCTGGCCCAGGTATGGCGCTGGATCAAGGACAAGAAACTCAACAACCAGAAGCTCAAGGAGCTGCGTGAGGATTCGCCGCTGGGGCAGATTCTCGCCGCCGGCCTGGCCAACTCCAAGCATGGTCGCGAGATCATGAAAGAGTGCATCGAGGAGGCTGCCGCGCGCGTCATCCATGATCTGGAGCGCTACCTCAACGCCCTCGGTACCATCGCCGGCATCGCACCGCTGCTCGGCCTGCTTGGCACCGTGCTGGGTATGATCGAGATCTTCAGCTCCTTCATGGGCTCGGGCATGGCCAATGCGCCGATGCTCGCCGGTGGTATCTCCAAGGCCCTGATCACCACAGCAGCTGGTCTGATGGTGGCGATTCCGGCACTGTTCTTCCATCGCTACCTGCAGCGCCGCGTCGACGAGCTGGTGGTGGGCATGGAGCAGGAAGCGATCAAGCTGGTGGAAATGGTCCAGGGTGATCGCGACGTCGACCTGGGCGAGGGCAAGGCGTGAAATTCCGGCGTAAACCGCGGGAGAACGTCGAGATCAACCTGGCCTCGTTGATCGACGTGGTATTCATCCTGCTGCTGTTCTTCGTGGTCACCACCACCTTCACCCGTGAGACCCAGCTGAAAGTCGACCTGCCCGAGGCGGCCAGCGGCACGCCGCCGGAGCAGACCGAGCTGAAGCAGGTCGAGGTGCTGATCGGTGCCGATGGTGCCTACTCGATCAATGGCAAGGCGCTGCTGGAGAGCAACCTGAGCAATCTCATGGCTGCGCTGCAGAAGGAGTCCGAGGGCGACAACAGCCTGCCGCTGATCATCAGTGCCGACGGCAAGACGCCGCATCAGGCGGTGATCACCGCCATGGACGCCGCTGGCAAGCTGGGCTTCTCGCACCTGCGCATCACCACGGTGGAAGCACAGGATACTCCCTAAGTGAGCGCTGCCGATCGCCTGCTCGAGGCCTGGTATCGCGGCCACCCGGCGCTGGCGCTGCTGCGCCCGCTGGAGTGGCTGTATCGCCGCGTGGTACAGGGCAAGCGTGCGCGTTTCCTGGCCGGCGAGGGCGAAATCTACCGCGCGCCGGTGCCGGTGCTGGTGGTGGGCAACATCACCGTCGGCGGCACCGGCAAGACGCCGCTGATCCTCTTTCTGATCGAACACTGCCGGGCGCGTGGCCTCAAGGTCGGCGTGGTCAGTCGCGGCTATGGCGCTACGCCGCCGAGCCTGCCGTGGCGCGTGCGTGCCGAGCAGCCCGCGAGCCAGGTCGGTGACGAGCCGCTGCTGATCGTCCAGCGCACGGGCGTGCCGCTGATGATCGATCCGGACCGCAGCCGCGCGGTGCGTGCACTGCTGGCCGAGGAGCCATTGGATCTGATCCTCTGCGACGACGGCCTGCAGCACTACCGTCTGGCGCGCGACCTGGAGCTGGTGCTGATCGATGCCGCGCGCGGCCTGGGCAATCGCCGCTGCCTGCCCGCCGGGCCGCTGCGTGAGCCGGCCGAGCGTCTACGTGAGGTGGATGCGGTGCTGTTCAACGGCGCCGAAGTCGACCGCAGCGACGGCTACGCCTTTGGCTTACACCCCACCGCACTGGTCAACCTGGTCACTGGCGAGCGGGTAGGGCTGGATCATTTTCCCTCAGGCCAGCCCGTGCATGCGGTCGCCGGCATCGGCAACCCGCAACGTTTCTTCAATACCCTCGAAGCGCTAAACTGGCGGCCGGTTCCGCACTCCTTTGCCGACCATGCCCAGTACGACGCCGCGCAGCTCAGTTTCGAGCCGGCGCTGCCGCTGCTGATGACGGAAAAGGATGCGGTGAAATGCCGGGCCTTCGCCGCCGCCGACTGGTGGTACCTGGCCGTCGACGCCGTGCCCACGCCGGCTTTCGTCGATTGGTTGGACAAGGAGCTGGCTCGCCTCATACCGGGGTCTTGATGACCCCATCAAGGACTGCGCCATGGACCTTAAACTGCTCGACATTCTCGCCTGCCCGATCTGCAAGGGCCCGCTGCAGCTTTCCGAAGACAAGACCGAACTGATCAGCAAGGGCGCCGGCGTGGCCTACCCGATCCGCGATGGCATCCCGGTGATGCTGGAAAGCGAAGCACGCACCCTGAACACCGACGAGCGCCTGGACAAGTAAATGAGTGCAGCCTTCACCGTTGTCATTCCCGCCCGTTACGCCTCCACCCGTCTGCCCGGCAAGCCACTGCAGGATATTGCCGGCAAGCCCATGGTGCAGCGCGTTTGGGAGCAGGCGAAGAAGAGTTCGGCTGGCCGCGTTGTAATCGCCACCGACGATGCGCGCATCGTCGACGCCTGTCAGGCGTTCGGTGCCGAGGTGCTGCTGACCCGCGAGGATCACAACTCCGGCACCGACCGCTTGGCCGAAGTGGCCACCCAGCTTGGTCTGCCGGCCGATGCCATCGTGGTCAACGTGCAAGGCGACGAACCACTGATTCCGCCGATGATCATCGATCAGGTGGCGGCCAACCTGGCGGCCAATCCGCAGGCAGGCATTGCCACCCTGGCCGAGCCCATCGAAGATGTTACCGCGCTGTTTAACCCCAATGTGGTCAAGGTGGTCGCCGACAAGAATGGCCTGGCTCTGACCTTCAGTCGTGCGCCGCTGGCCTGGGCGCGCGATGCCTTCGCCAAGAGCCGTGATGTGCTGCCGCAAGGCGTGCCTTACCGCCGTCATATCGGCATCTACGCCTACCGCGCGGGCTTCCTGCATGACTTCGTGGCCTGGGGGCCATGCTGGCTGGAAGATACCGAGTGCCTGGAGCAATTGCGTGCGCTGTATAACGGTGTGCGCATCCATGTTGCCGATGCGCTCGAAGCGCCGGCTGCTGGCGTGGATACCGCCGAAGACCTGGAGCGGGTGCGCCGCCTGCTGGGTGCCTGATGAAGGTCCTGTTCGTTTGTCTGGGCAACATCTGCCGTTCGCCCACGGCTGAAGGCGTGTTTCGCCACAAGCTGCGCGCGGCGGGGCTGGAGGATCGCGTGCAGGTGGATTCCGCCGGCACCGGCGACTGGCATGCCGGCAAAACGCCGGACAGCCGCACGCGTCAGGCTGCCCTGAGCCGTGGTTATGACCTGTCCGCGCAGCGTGCGCGTCAGGTGGAAGCCGCCGATTTCCAGCGCTTCGACCTGATCCTGGCCATGGATCAGAGCAACTTGCTCAACCTCAAGGCGCTGCGCCCAGCCGATGCCCGCGCCGATCTGGATCTGTACCTGCGTCGCTATGACCTGGCACTGGATGAGGTGCCCGACCCGTACTACGGCGGCGAAGAGGGCTTCGAGCAGGTGCTGGACCTGATCGAGCAGGCCAGCGATGCGCTGCTGAGCGAAATCAAGGGGCGCCTGTGAGCCTGAATCTGCAGAGCGACGTTTCGCTCAAGGCCTTCAACAGCTTTGGTGTCGACGTGTGTGCACGGCGTTTCGCCGAAGCCTACAACGATGACGATGTGCGCGAGGCGCTGCGTCTGGCTGGGCAGCAGAGCTTGCCGCTGCTGGTGATCGGCGGTGGCAGCAACCTGTTGCTGACTCGCGATGTCGAGGCGCTGGTGCTACGCATGGCCAGCCGTGGTATTCGCATTCTCGAAGAGGATGGCGATCAGGTACTGGTAGAGGCGGAAGCCGGTGAACCCTGGCATCCCTTCGTGCAGTGGAGTCTGGCGCAGGGCCTGAGCGGCCTGGAAAACCTCAGCCTGATCCCCGGCACCGTCGGCGCGGCGCCGATGCAGAACATCGGTGCCTATGGCGTGGAGATCAAGGACCTGTTCGCCGGCCTGACCGCACTGGATCGGCATACCGGTGAGCTGCGCGATTTCGCGCTAGAGGAGTGCGCCTTCGCCTATCGCGACAGCCTGTTCAAGCGTGAAGCCGGACGTTGGTTGATCCTGCGAGTGCGCTTTCGCTTGAGCCGCCTGGCTTCGCTGCGACTGGATTACGGTCCGGTGCGCCAGCGCCTCGCCGAGATGGGGGTGGAAGCGCCGACCGCCAGCGACGTCAGCCAGGCTATCTGTTCCATTCGCAGCGAAAAGCTGCCGAATCCCGTCGAGCTGGGTAATGCCGGCAGTTTCTTCAAGAATCCGGTGGTGTCGTTCGAGCTGGCCGAGCACATCCGCGCCGAGCATGCTGACCTGGTCAGCTATCCGGCGGGCGATGGCCTGGTGAAGCTGGCAGCCGGCTGGCTGATCGAGCGGGCAGGGTGGAAGGGGGTACGCGAGGGTGATGCCGGCGTTCACCGCCTGCAGGCGTTGGTGCTGGTCAACTACGGCCAAGCGACCGGTGCGCAGCTGCTGCAGCTGGCGCAGCGCATCCAGAGCGATATCTTGCAGCGTTTCGGCGTTACGCTGGAAATCGAACCGAACGTGCTTTGATCTGCGGGGCGGACGTGATCCGACGACCGCCATTCCCGGATTGCATCCGGGCTATCAGTGACGGACATGAAAAAGGGGATGCCTAGGCATCCCCTTTTTAGTTACCGCAGGAGGATCAAGCCTGAGGCTTGACCTCTTCCTTGTCGGCTGGCGTCTCTTCTTCCGGCTGCGCTTGCTCTACCGCTTCGCTCACGTTTTGCTCGCGGACGATAGGAGTGGCTTCGGCTTCGGCGACTGGCTCGACCGCAGGAGCGGTTTCGACTGCAGTGGCTTCGGTTTCTGCCAGGGGGCTCGCTTCAGCGGCCGGAGCGGCTTCGACTACCGGAGCAGCCTCTACAGCCGGGGCTGCAGCAGCGGCCTGGGCAGCTTCGCGAGCCAGGCGCTCGGCTTCACGCTGACGACGACGCACTTCACGCGGATCGTTCGGTGCACGGCCAGTGGCATTTGCCGGAACCGGTGCGGCAGCAGGCGCTTGCTCGACCGGCGCCGGAGCAGGCTCCTGGGCGACTTCGACCGTCGGCTCAGCTTGAGTGGCCGGCTCGGCGAGTGGCACTTCAACGGCAGCAGGGGTTGCGACTGCGGCCGGGGCTGCTTCAGCTTGCTTCTCTACGACCGGAGCGGTTTCGATCACTTCGCTTACGCTAGCCTCGGCTTGCGCCTCGACCGCTTGAGCGGCAGGGACCTCTTCAGCCTGGGCAGTCGGTGCTGCAACGGCCGGGACTTCGCTGATCGGAGCTTCGCTGGCAACGGCTTCGCTGCTGTCGACGCTTTCTGCGACCACGGCGGCAGCAGTCGCTACGGCAGCTGGAGCGGCGGCTTGAGCTTCGTTGCCTGCGGCTTCGCTGTTCTCGGCGCTTTCGATCAGGTTGCCATCGGCATCACGCTGACGCTCGCGACGGTTGCTGCGGCGACGCTGACCACGGGAACGGCGACGCGGACGTTCACCGTCGTTGTTGTCCTGCTCGTCATCCTGCAGCTGTTCTTCGTTTGGCAGGGCTTCGTCCTGCAGAGCCTCGGCCTGCTCGGCACGCGGCTGACGCTCTTCGCGCGGCGGGCGTTGACGCTCCTGGCGCTCGCCACGGGGCTGACGCTCGGCGCGCTCTTCGCGTTGCTCGTTACCGGCGGCGTCCAGCGGCTCACGCAGCTCGCGCACGCGCTCTTCACGCGGAGCACGCTCTTCGCGTGGCTTGCGCTCGCGGCGGTTCTCCTGGCCTTCACGCGGCTCGCGCGGGGCACGTTCTTCACGCGGCTGACGCTCTTCACGCGGCTGGCGTTCTTCGCGTGGCTCGCGAGTCTGGCGCTCTTCGCGCGGGGCGCGCTCTTCGCGGGACTTGCGCTCGTCATCGCGGCGACCGCCACGGTTGCGGCTCTGCTGACGACCGTTGCGGCGTTCTTCGCGCGGCGGGCGCTCGCTGCTCTTTTTCTCGGCCACGGCTGGCTGAGCTTCTTCTTCCTTGCCGGCAAACAGGCTGACCAGGGACTTCACCAGGCCTTTGAACAGGCTCGGCTCAGGTGCCTTGGTCGGAGCCAGTGGAGCCGGTTGCGGCTCGGCGGCGACCGGAGCGCTGCTGCGCGGGGCGGCCTTGATCGCGGCTTCCTGGCGAACCAGGGTGCGCGTGGCGGCGGCCGGGTGAGCGGCAGCTTCTTCGTTTTCTGCGGTGGCGGCGATTTCGTAGCTGGTCTGGCCGCTCAGCGCTTCCGGGCTGTCGTCACGCAGGCGCTGCACTTCGAAGTGCGGGGTTTCCAGGTGATCGTTCGGCAGGATCACGATGCGCGCACGGGTGCGCAGTTCGATCTTGGTGATCGAGTTGCGCTTCTCGTTGAGCAGGAAGGCGGCGACCGGGATCGGCACCTGGGCACGAACTTCGGCGGTGCGGTCCTTCAGCGCTTCTTCTTCGATCAGGCGCAGGATGGCCAGCGACAGGGATTCGACGTCGCGGATGATGCCTTGACCGTTGCAGCGCGGGCAGACGATGCCGCTGGTCTCGCCCAGGGACGGACGTAGGCGCTGACGGGACATTTCCAGCAGGCCGAAGCGCGAGATGCGACCAACCTGAACACGGGCGCGGTCGGCTTCCAGGGCTTCACGAACCTTCTCTTCAACGGCGCGCTGGTTCTTGGCCGGGGTCATGTCGATGAAGTCGATGACGATCAGGCCGCCGATGTCACGCAGACGCAGTTGGCGAGCGATTTCCTCGGCCGCCTCCAGGTTGGTCTGCAGGGCGGTTTCCTCAATGTCGCTGCCCTTGGTGGCGCGCGCCGAGTTGATGTCGATGGAAACCAGGGCTTCGGTCGGGTCGATGACGATGGAGCCGCCGGACGGCAGTTTCACTTCGCGCTGGAAGGCGGTTTCGATCTGGCTTTCGATCTGGAAGCGGTTGAACAGCGGCACGCTGTCTTCGTACAGTTTGATCTTGCTGGCGTACTGCGGCATCACCTGCTGGATGAAGCTCAGGGCTTCTTCCTGGGCTTCGACGCTGTCGACCAGCACTTCGCCGATGTCCTGGCGCAGGTAGTCGCGGATGGCGCGGATGATGACATTGGATTCCTGGTAGATCAGGAACGGGGCAGGGCGGCTGGTGGAGGCTTCCTTGATCGCGCTCCACAGTTGCAGCAGGTAGTCGAGGTCCCACTGCATTTCTTCGCTGGAGCGACCGAGGCCGGCGGTGCGGACGATCAGGCCCATATCGGCCGGAGCGTTGAGGCCGTTCAGCGCTTCGCGCAGTTCGTTGCGCTCTTCGCCTTCGATGCGGCGGCTGATGCCACCGGCGCGCGGGTTGTTCGGCATCAGCACCAGGTAACGACCGGCCAGGCTGATGAAGGTGGTCAGGGCTGCGCCCTTGTTGCCGCGTTCTTCCTTCTCGACCTGGACGATGACTTCCTGGCCTTCCTTGAGCACGTCCTTGATATTGACGCGGCCGCCTTCAGGGGCTTTGGAGAAGTATTCGCGGGAGATTTCTTTGAGGGGGAGGAAGCCGTGGCGTTCGGAACCGAAATCAACGAAGGCGGCTTCAAGGCTGGGTTCAACGCGGGTGATACGGCCTTTGTAGATGTTGGCCTTCTTCTGTTCGCGGGCGCCGGACTCGATGTCCAGATCGTAGAGTTTTTGGCCATCTACCAGGGCAACACGCAACTCTTCGGGCTGAGTTGCGTTAATGAGCATTCTTTTCATGTGGTACCAATGGGTTCCGGGCTACCGGAAGCCACGTTAGGCACACACGACTCTCAGGGTCGGTGTCAGGCGCGTCAGAAACGGTCGTAAATCGTTCCACTGTCTAGCGACGGCCAGCCATATCAGGCCGCGGTCACGACGGACGTCTCCTGCTTGCTGTGGTGACAGAAGCACTCAGTCAGGAAGAGGAATCAACTGGCGGTAGCGGACGAGATGAGGCGTCTTTGATCAAGCGATGTGCTACGCAGTCCGACAGTTGTACATCTCCACCCTACACGTATCGCTGAAAATCGGGTGCCGCGCGCGGATTCCGCAGCGGTTGTCATTTACCGCGACCGCCCTGCGGGCGAATCGCGCATCATACTCAAGGCTTTATTTCCGAAGTCTTCGTGGCCTTTTGCGGCCTTTCTAACCTGAAGAATCCGTGGGACGGCCTCACGTCCAAGTAAGGTTTGCGCGGGCAGGGGATGGCAAGTTTGGCGATCATCCGCAAGCCAGGCCGCTTTTGGCGGCGTTCGCGACTATAGCAGCAATGATTAAGTGCTTCAATTCCATAAAAAATTGTTATGATTGCGCGATGACTACTCCTGCCTCTCCAACCTCCGGCGTCCAGCTGATCGAGGTTGCACCGGAACTTGCCGGCCAACGCATCGACAACTTCCTCCGGGCGCAGCTCAAGGGCGTGCCTAAAACCCTGATCTATCGCATCCTGCGCAAGGGCGAAGTGCGCGTGAACAAGGGGCGGATCAAGCCCGAATACAAACTCCAGGCTGGTGACGTGGTGCGTGTGCCGCCGCTGCGCCTTGCTGAGCGCGATGAGCCCGAGCCGCTGGCGCAGGGGCTGCTTGAGCGTCTCGAGGCGGCCATCGTCTACGAGGACAAGGCGCTGATCGTGCTGAACAAGCCGGCCGGTATCGCCGTACACGGTGGCAGTGGTTTGAACTACGGGGTGATCGAGGCCTTCCGTCAACTGCGCCCCGATGCCAAGGATCTGGAGCTGGTGCATCGTCTGGACCGCGACACATCCGGTCTTCTGATGATCGCTAAGAAGCGCAGTATGTTGCGTCACCTGCATGAGCAACTGCGTGGCGATGGCGTCGACAAGCGCTATATGGCGCTGGTGCGCGGTCACTGGGCGACCGCCAAGAAGCAGGTCAATGCGCCGCTGCAGAAGAGCAACCTGCGCTCCGGTGAGCGCATGGTCGAGGTCGATGGCGAGGGCAAGGAGGCGCTGACGCTGTTCCGCGTGCTGCGCCGTTTCGGCGATTTCGCCACGCTGGTCGAGGCCAAGCCGGTGACCGGTCGCACCCACCAGATTCGTGTGCATGCCAAGCATGCCGGGCACTCCATCGCTGGCGACTCCAAGTACGGTGATGACGACTTCACCCGCGAGATTCGCGAACTGGGCGGCAAGCGCCTGTTCCTGCATGCCTACGAGCTGCATGTGCCGTTGCCTGAAGGTGGGGTGCTGAAGCTCGAAGCGCCAGTGGATGAAATGTGGGCCAAGACCCTGGAGCGGTTGAGTGCCTGATTACCAACTGCTGATCTTCGATTGGGATGGCACGCTGGTCGATTCCATTGGCCGTATCGTCGAGGCCATGCACCGCGCTGCCGATGTGGTGGGTGTGCCGCGCTGCTCCGATGTCGCGGTGCGCGGCATCATTGGTTTGGAGTTGGGGGTGGCGATTCGCACCCTTTATCTGGAACTCGACGAGCCGTTGCGTATCGAAGCCATCCGCAGTGCCTACAGTGAGCAGTATCTGGCGCTGGAAACCGAGCCGTCACCGTTGTTCGAGGGTGTGAGCGAGTCGCTCGAAGCTTTTCGCGATCAGGGTTATCAATTGGCGGTCGCAACCGGGAAGGGGCGCAGGGGGCTGCATCGGGTGCTGGCCGATAAGGGTTGGCTGGATTATTTCGATATCACCCGCTGTGCCGATGAGACGGCGAGCAAGCCGGACCCGCTGATGCTGCACGAGATTCTTGCGCATTGCCGGGTGCAGCCTGGGCGTGCGCTGATGGTCGGGGATTCGACCTTCGATCTCTTAATGGCGCGCAATGCCGGGATGGATGCGGTAGCGGTGGGTTTTGGTGCGCAGCCGCTGTCACTGTTGCGCGAATGCTCGCCGCGCCTGGCGATCAACGAATTCAATGAGCTGCGTACATGGCTGGATGGTCATCGCGCGCAGCGTTCTGCAGAGGTGAGTGAGCATGTCGGATGAGTGGAAGTCATCGTCTTCGTCGGGCGAGGATGCCAAGAGCTGGAAATTGCTGGAAAAAGCGCTGTTGTCCAGCGTTCAGGAGCAGCGTCGGTCGCGTCGCTGGGGCATTTTTTTCAAGCTACTGACCTTTATCTATCTGTTCGGCGCACTGGCGCTGGTGTTGCCGGCGCTCGATCTGAAATCGGCCTCGACCACTACTGCTCATACGGCGCTGATCGAAATTCGCGGCATGATCGCCGATCGCGAGGAGGCCAGTGCCGACAAGGTCGTGGGTAGCCTGCGTGCGGCTTTCGAGGATACCAATACCAAGGGTGTGATCCTGCGCATCAACAGCCCGGGTGGCAGTCCGGTGCAGTCCGGTTATATCTATGACGAAATTCGTCGTCTGCGCGGCGAGTATCCGCAGACCAAGGTTTATGCCGTCATCAGTGACCTGGGCGCTTCCGGTGCCTACTACATCGCCAGTGCGGCCGATGAGATCTATGCCGACAAGGCCAGTCTGGTCGGTTCCATCGGAGTCACTGCGGCCAGTTTTGGTTTCGTCGAGACCATGGAGAAGCTCGGGGTCGAGCGTCGCGTCTACACCTCGGGTGAGCACAAGGCATTCCTCGATCCGTTCCAGCCGCAGAAGGAAGAGGAAACCCGCTTCTGGAAAGCCGTGCTCGATACCACTCATCGTCAGTTCATCGACAGTGTGAAGAAGGGGCGTGGTGATCGTCTCAAGGCTGACGAGCATCCCGAGCTGTTCTCCGGGCTGGTCTGGTCCGGCGAGCAGGCGCTGCAGCTTGGGTTGGTCGATGCGCTGGGTAGCGCCAGCTACGTGGCGCGAGAGGTGATCGGCGAGAAGGAGATGGTCGATTTCACCCAGCGTGATACACCGTTCGATCGTTTCGCCAAGCGTCTGGGTACCAGTGTGGCCGATCGCATCGCGTTGTGGATGGGCTTCCAGGGGCCGACGCTGCGCTGACAGTTAAAAGGAAGGCCCGCTTGGCGGGCCCTTCTTCTTTTTGTGGGTGACTCAAGGGACTTCGATTCCCTCGCTCAGCAGCATGTCCACCAGGCGAATCAGTGGCAGGCCGATCAGACTGGTGGCGTCCTCGCCCTCGGTGCTGCGGAACAGGCTGATACCCAGTCCTTCGGACTTGAAGCTGCCGGCGCAGTCGAATGGCTGCTCGCGTTGCAGGTAGCGCAGAATCTGCTCGTCGCTGAGCGGGCGGAAATGTACGGTGAAGGGCACGCAGTCCACCTGGCACCTGCCGGTACAGGTATTGAGCAATGCCAGGCCGGTCAGAAAGGTGGCACTGCTGCCGCTGGCGGCGCGCAGTTGTTGCTGGGCTCTGGGTAGGTCGTGGGGTTTACCGAGTATTTCGCCGCTGCCGAGCACGGCGACCTGGTCAGAGCCGATGATCAGGTGGTCGGGGTGGTCGGTGGCGAGGGTGCGGGCCTTTTCTTCGGCCAGGCGCTTGACCAGGTCGATGGCTGCCTCGCCCTCTCGTCGGCTTTCGTCGATGCTGGGCGACTGCCAGGTGAAGGGCAGTTGCAGGCGTTCGAGCAGCTCGCGGCGATAGGGTGAGCTGGAGGCGAGCAGCAGCGCGGGCATGTTCTCTTCCTTTTATATACGTCTACAGGCGGGCGGGAAATTCTACTGATCGTTGCTATTCGGCGACAGGCTGAATTTCCTTTGACATGGGCAGGGTGCATCCCTAGAATGCTGCGCCTATGTTGAATGGGCCGATTCCACCTCACGTTGATCCGCGCAAGCTCGCCGACCGCGAAGCTACCCTAGAAGGGCAGCTCGAACTGGCCAGCCTGCCGCGTCTCTGCGACCCGCTTGCCGATACGGCTGGCACGGTGCAGGCGAAATTTCATTTCGGGCGTGACGAGCAGAAAACTGTGGTGATCCGCAGTGAGCTCGAGGTTGAGGTCAAAATGGTCTGCCAGCGTTGTCTGGAGCTGGTCGCGCTACCCATCCGCAGCGAATGTGAATACGCGGTGGTTCGGGTTGGAGCGAACACTCAGTCCTTGCCGAAGGGCTACGACGTGCTGGAAGTGGGCGAGGAGCCGCTGGAGCTGCTCGGTCTGGTCGAGGATGAATTGCTTCTCGCCCTGCCGATCGTTCCTGCTCATGCCCCAGGTGATTGCCAGCAGCCGGACGGTCTCGATGAGCCCGAGCCGGGCGAGGACGAGGTATCGCGGTCCAACCCGTTCAGTGTATTGGCGCAGTTAAAGCGTGACCCAAACGTTTAGGAGTTAATGAGTTATGGCTGTTCAGCAGAACAAAAAATCCCGTTCCGCCCGCGACATGCGTCGTTCGCACGACGCTCTCGAGGCCAGCACCCTGTCCGTAGAGAAGAGCACCGGTGAAGTTCACCTGCGCCACCACGTTTCTCCGGAAGGCGTGTACCGCGGTCGCAAAGTGATCGACAAGGGCGCTGACGAGTAATCCTTGTCCGCCTCGATCATCGCGATTGATGCAATGGGTGGGGACTTCGGTCCCCACTGCATTGTTCCGGCCTGCATTTCTGCACTGGCCGAATTCCCCTCGCTACACCTGGCCCTCGTCGGCCAAGCTCCCCTTATCGAAGAACAGCTCGCTCGCCAGTCCGGTGTCGATCGCTCGCGCCTGCAGGTTCATCACGCCAGTGAAGTGATCGCCATGGACGAACGTCCGGCTCAGGCTCTGCGCGGCAAGCCCGATGCCTCGATGCGCGTGGCGCTGGAGCTGGTGCGTCGGCGTCAGGCGCATGCTTGCGTCAGTGCCGGTAATACCGGTGCGCTGATGGCTCTTTCGCGTTATGTGCTCAAGACACTGCCAGGTATCGACCGGCCGGCCATGGTCAGCCCGATTCCGACCGAGCGTGGTCATTGTTACCTGCTGGATCTGGGCGCCAATGTCGACTGCAGTGCCGAGCACCTCTATCAGTTCGCGATCATGGGCGCCGTCGCCGCGGAAACGCTGGGCATCAGTCGGCCTCGGGTCGCCTTGCTCAATGTCGGCACCGAGGACATCAAGGGTAATCAGCAGGTCAAGCTGGCCGCCAGCCTGCTGCAGCAGGCCCATGGGCTGAACTTCGTCGGCTACATCGAAGGCGACGGGGTGTACCGTGGCGAAGCCGATGTCGTGGTGTGCGACGGCTTTGGCGGCAACATCCTGCTCAAGTCCAGCGAAGGCCTGGCGAAGATGATCACTGGCCGGGTCGAGACGCTGTTCAATGAGGGGCTGTTCGCTCAGGCGGTCGGTGCTTTGGCGATGCCGCTGCTGCGCCGCCTCAAGGCCGACCTGGCTCCCGCTCGGCACAATGGCGCGAGCTTTCTCGGTCTGCAGGGCATCGTGGTCAAGAGTCACGGTGCCGCCGGTCAGGAGAGCTTTCAGAGCGCCATCCGCTGTGCGCTGCGTGAGGTGCAGGAAAATTTGCCGCAGCGACTGCATGGTCGACTTGAGGACCTGTTGCTGTAGACTCGTCGCGTTTTCAGGGTGTGACCGGCGGCGGAATGTGACCGCGGTACCCGGCCTGTCATCCAACTGTCAGTTTGCTGCGCCAGGCTCGCCTGGCGCTGGTTTTTCGACTCAAGGGACTTATTCATGTCTGCATCCCTCGCATTCGTCTTTCCCGGTCAGGGTTCGCAAGCCCTGGCCATGCTCGCCGATCACGGTGCCCAGCAGAAGCTGGTGCTCGATACTTTCGGCGAGGCTTCCGAAGCGCTCGGCTACGACCTCTGGGCACTGACCCAGCAGGGTCCGGAAGAGCAACTGAATCAGACCGACAAGACCCAGCCTGCCATCCTCACCGCCTCCGTCGCCCTGTGGCGTCTGTGGCTGGCCGAGGGTGGCGCCAAGCCGGCGTTCGTCGCCGGTCACAGCCTGGGTGAGTACTCCGCGCTGGTCGCCGCGGACAGCATCGGCTTCGCCGACGCCGTGAAGCTGGTGGAGCGCCGCGGTCAACTGATGCAGCAGGCCGTTCCGGCCGGGCAGGGCGGCATGGCCGCCATCCTTGGTCTGGAAGATGCCGACGTGCTGGCTGCCTGTGCCGAAGCGGCGCAGGGCGATGTGGTCAGTGCGGTGAACTTCAATGCCCCGGGTCAGGTGGTGATCGCCGGTAGCGCGGCTGCTGTCGAGCGTGCCATCGAGGCGTGCAAGGCGCGTGGTGCCAAGCGCGCCATGGCGCTGCCGGTCAGCGTGCCGTCGCACTGCGCGCTGATGAAACCGGCTGCCGAGCGTTTCGCCGAATCGGTCGAGGCGCTGAACTGGCAGGCGCCGCAGATCCCGCTGGTGCAGAACGTCAGCGCCGCCGTGGTGTCCGACCTGGCCACCCTGAAGGCCGACCTGCTGGCGCAGCTGTACAGCCCGGTTCGCTGGGTCGAATCCATGGTGCGTCTGTCCGAGCAGGGCGTAACCGATCTGGTCGAGTGCGGCCCCGGCAAGGTGCTCAGCGGCCTGAACAAGCGCTGCGTCAAAGGCATCAACACCCACAATCTGGATACCCCCGACGCTTTCGCCGCTGCTCGTGCTGCGTTGGCTTGAGAAAGGAGAACGAACATGAGTCTGCAAGGTAAGGTCGCGCTGGTCACTGGCGCCAGCCGTGGTATCGGCCAGGCAATTGCCCTGGAGCTGGGCCGTCAGGGCGCCATCGTCATCGGCACTGCCACTTCGGCATCCGGTGCCGAGCGCATCGCTGCCACGCTGAAAGAACACGGCATCAGCGGTACCGGCATGGAACTGAACGTGACCAGTGCCGAGTCCGTCGAGGCCGTGCTGGGCGCCATTGCCGAGCAGTTCGGTGCGCCAGCGATTCTGGTCAACAACGCCGGTATCACCCGCGACAACCTGATGCTGCGCATGAAAGACGACGAGTGGTTCGACGTCATCGACACCAACCTGAACAGCCTCTACCGCCTGTCCAAGGGCGTGCTGCGCGGCATGACCAAGGCTCGCTTCGGCCGGATCATCAACATCGGTTCCGTGGTCGGCGCCATGGGCAACGCCGGGCAAGCCAACTACGCTGCCGCCAAGGCCGGTCTGGAAGGTTTCAGCCGCGCCCTGGCGCGTGAAGTCGGTTCGCGCGGCATTACCGTCAACTCGGTCGCTCCCGGTTTCATCGATACCGACATGACCCGCGAGCTGCCGGAAGCGCAGCGCGACGCGCTGCTGACGCAGATTCCACTGGGCCGTCTGGGTCAGGCCGAAGAGATCGCCAAGGTCGTCGGTTTCCTGGCTTCCGATGGCGCAGGTTACGTCACTGGGGCTACTATTCCGGTGAACGGCGGTATGTACATGAGCTAAAAAGGGCGCCTCCGAATGTCCGGAGGCTCTCGAATGTGACGCGAGCCATCAGAAAACTGTCATAGTGGCTGTCTAAAATCCGTTATAAAGCTGCAACAGGTTTATAGACAGATCGTTGAAGTGTTCCTGGGGGCTCCCCGGCATTCAGCTTGAAATGCTAAAAACCCTTTCTATACACTTGGCCGCTACCAGCTGCCTGGATTTGTCCAATAGGAGTGAAAACAAGGTATGAGCACCATCGAAGAACGCGTCAAGAAAATCGTTGCTGAGCAACTTGGCGTCAAGGAAGAGGAAGTAACCAACAGCGCTTCCTTCGTTGAAGACCTGGGTGCCGACTCTCTTGACACCGTTGAGCTGGTGATGGCTCTCGAGGAAGAATTCGAGACCGAGATCCCGGACGAGCAAGCTGAGAAGATCACCACCGTTCAGGAAGCCATCGACTACGTGACTGCCCACGCGCAATAAGTCACAGTCAGCTTTCTGGCCGAGAAAAGCCGCACTGCCCTAATCAGGCGTGCGGCTTTTCTTTAGGCTATGTCGAAGTTACCTGTTATGCCCTGATCCGGCTTCTGTTGGAGCGAATTTATTCGCGATTTCGCGGTTAAATCCTCTCCTACAAAAGCAGCATGACGTGGACATGGCCTTTATTTACGTGCAAGGCGCATGTGGCGCCTGAGTAGAACAAGAGGAGATTGCTGTGTCGCGTAGACGCGTCGTGGTTACCGGTATGGGCATGCTGTCGCCGCTGGGTAACGATGTGCCGAGCAGCTGGCAGGGCATTTTGGCCGGGCGCAGTGGCATCGGTCTGATCGAGCATATGGACCTGTCGGCCTACTCCACCCGTTTTGGCGGGTCGCTCAAGGGCTTCAACGTCGAGGAGTACCTGTCCGCCAAGGAGGCGCGCAAGCTCGACCTGTTCATCCAGTACGGTCTCGCTGCCTGCTTCCAGGCCGTGCGTGATTCTGGGCTGGAAATCACCGACGCCAATCGCGAGCGTATCGGTGTGGCCATGGGCTCCGGTATCGGCGGCCTGACCAATATCGAGAACAACTGCAAATCGCTGCACGAGCAGGGGCCGCGGCGCATTTCGCCGTTCTTCGTGCCGGGCTCGATCATCAACATGATTTCCGGCTTCCTGTCGATCCACTTGGGCCTGCAGGGGCCGAACTACGCCATCGCCACGGCGTGCACCACTGGCACCCATTGCATCGGCATGGCCGCACGCAATATCGCCTATGGCGAAGCTGACGTCATGGTAGCCGGCGGCGCCGAGATGGCGGCCTGCGGCCTGGGCATGGGCGGTTTCGGCGCGGCGCGTGCGCTGTCGACTCGCAACGACGAGCCGACCAAGGCCAGCCGTCCCTGGGACAAGGGCCGTGACGGTTTCGTCCTGTCCGACGGCTCCGGCGCCTTGGTGCTGGAAGAGCTGGAACACGCCAAGGCGCGTGGCGCCACCATCTATGCCGAGCTGATCGGTTTCGGCATGAGCGGCGATGCCTTCCACATGACCTCGCCACCCGAGGATGGCGCCGGTGCAGCGCGCTGCATGGCTGCAGCCCTGCGCGATGCTGGCATCAACGCCGACCAGGTGCAGTACATCAATGCGCACGGCACTTCGACTCCGGCTGGCGACATCGCCGAAGCCGCTGCGGTGAAAAACGTGTTCGGCGATCACGCCTACAAGCTGGCGGTCAGCTCGACCAAGTCGATGACCGGTCACCTGCTCGGCGCTGCCGGCGCGGTCGAGGCGATCTTCAGCGTGCTGGCGATCCGCGACCAGGTCGCGCCGCCGACCATCAACCTGGACGAGCCGGACGAAGGCTGCGACCTGGACTTCGTCGCGCACCAGGCCAAGGCCATGCCGATCGAAATCGCCCTGTCGAACTCCTTCGGCTTCGGCGGCACCAACGGCTCGCTGCTGTTCCGTCGGTACCACGGCTGATGCAGGGCTGGGTCAACGGCGCGCCCGGCGAGCAGTTGTCGGTTCGCGATCGTGGCCTGGCTTACGGCGATGGTCTGTTCGAGACCATCGCCGTGCGTGGCGGGCGTATCCCGTTGCTGGCGCGACATATGGCGCGCCTGGCCGATAGCTGTCGGCGTCTGTCCATTCCTCTCGATCTGCCGCAGATGGAAAGCGAGTTGCAGGCCTTTGCCGGGCAACTGGGCGAGGGCGTTGCCAAGCTCGTCGTCACCCGTGGCGAGGGGCAGCGCGGTTATGCGCCGCCACAACCCTGTCAGCCGCTGCGCGTCCTGCAGGCGGCGCCGCTGCCGCAGTATCCCGCTGTGCATGCCGAGCAGGGCGTGCGTCTGTTCCCCTGCGAGACGCGCCTGGCCGAGCAGCCGTTGCTGGCCGGGCTCAAGCATCTCAATCGTCTGGAGCAGGTGCTGGCGCGAGCCGAGTGGCAGGACGCCGAGTGCGCCGAAGGTCTGATGCGCGACAGCAATGGCCGGGTCATCGAAGGCGTTTACAGCAACCTGTTTCTGGTCATCGAAGGCGGGCTGGTGACGGCCGATCTGTCGCGCTGCGGCGTGGCCGGGGTGATGCGCGCAGAGCTCCTGCAGCAGGCGCAAATGCTCGGACTGGCCATCGAGTTACGCGATATTTCCTTCGAAGAACTGCTGAGTGCCGATGAAGTCTTTCTCTGCAACAGCCTTTACGGCATCTGGCCTGTACGGGCGCTGCAAGAGCGACACTGGTCGGTCGGGCCGCTCACCCGTAAACTGCAGGCCATCGTCTGCGACCTACTGAGTAAATAACTGGTGCTACGCAAGATCTTGGTGCTGCTCGAGTGCGGCGTGTTGCTGGCTGCGCTGCTGGTTGTCGGTGCCGCCTGGCAGCAGCACAGAGCGCTGGAACAGCCTCTGCATCTGACTGAAGAAATGCTCCTGGAGGTGCCATCCGGCGCCACCCCGAGCGGCCTGCTCAACCGTCTGGAAGCCGAGGGTGTGATCGACAACGCGCTCTGGCTGCGCCTTTACTGGCGTTTCAATCTGCGTGCTCCGGCCATGCACAGCGGCGAATACCGACTGCTGCCCGAGCACAGCGCGCGGGACATGCTCGGCCTGTGGCAGCGCGGCGAAGTGGTGCAGTACAGCCTGACCCTGGTTGAAGGCTGGAACTTCCGCCAGGTGCGTGCCGCCCTGGGGCGTCAGGAGCGCCTGCAGCAGCGCCTGGCCGATCTCAGCGATGCCCAGTTGATGGAGCGTCTGGGCCTGGCCGGGCAGAACCCCGAAGGGCGCTTCTTTCCCGATACCTATCGCTACGTGCGCGGCATGAGCGACGAAGACCTGCTCAAGCAGGCCAATGCTCGCCTTGAAGCCGTACTGGCCGAAGAGTGGCAGCAGCGTGCCGAGGGTTTGCCCTACCGCGAGCCCTATGACGCACTGATCATGGCCTCGATGATCGAGAAGGAAACCGGTGTGCCCGAAGAACGCGGCGAAATTGCCGGCGTGTTCGTCCGCCGTCTGCGCATGGGCATGCGTCTGCAGACCGACCCTACGGTGATCTACGGCATGGGCGAGCGCTACAACGGTCGTATCACCCGTGCAGACCTGCGCACGCCGACCCCCTATAACACCTACACCATCGACGGCATGCCGCCGACGCCGATCGCCATGGTCGGCCGCGAGGCGATCAATGCCGCGCTCAACCCGCTCGATGGCACCACCCTGTATTTCGTCGCGCGAGGCGATGGCAGCCACGTGTTCTCCAACACCCTGGCCGAGCACAATCGCGCCGTGCGCGAATATCAGCTCAAGCGTCGCGCCGACTATCGCTCCAGCCCCGCGCCCCGCGCGGCGGCCGAAACTGAATAAGGGCAATCCGTGACCGGTCTGTTTATTACCCTGGAAGGCCCGGAAGGCGCTGGCAAAAGCACCAATCGCGAGTATCTGGCCGAGCGCCTGCGCGAGCGGGGCATCGACGTACTGTTGACCCGCGAACCCGGCGGCACGCCGCTTGCCGAGCGGATTCGCGAGCTGCTGCTGGAACCCAGCGACGAACCGATGGCGGCCGATACCGAGCTGCTGCTGGTATTCGCTGCCCGTGCCCAGCACCTGCAACAGGTCATTCGCCCGGCCTTGGCCAGGGGCAGCGTGGTGCTGTGCGACCGCTTTACCGACGCCACCTATGCCTATCAGGGCGGCGGGCGCGGACTGTCGATCGAGCGCATTGCGCAGCTGGAGCAGTTCGTCCAAGCCGAGCTGCGTCCCGACCTGACGCTGATTTTCGATCTGCCGGTTGAGATCGGTCTGGCGCGCGCCGCGGCTCGCGGGCGTCTGGATCGCTTCGAGCAGGAAGGCCGTGGTTTCTTCGAGGCCGTACGGCAGGCCTACCTGCAGCGCGTCGCGCAGGCGCCGCAGCGCTATCGCGTGCTGGACGCCGGACAGACTCTGGCGCAGGTGCAGGCCGATATCGACGCCTTGCTGCCGAGCCTGTTGGAGGCCTGCCGTGGCTGAGGTCTATCCCTGGCAGCAATCACTCTGGCAACAACTGGCCGGCCGTAGCCGGCATGCCCATGCCTACCTGCTGCATGGCCCGGCCGGGATCGGTAAGCGCGCGCTGGCCGAGCGCCTGATGGCGTATCTTCTCTGCCAGAGCCCGAGCGGCCTGGACGCCTGCGGCAGCTGCAAATCCTGTCACTTGCTGGCCGCCGGTACCCATCCGGACAATTTTGTCCTCGAACCCGAGGAGGCAGAAAAGCCGATCAAGGTCGATCAGGTGCGTGAGCTGGTCGATTTCGTCGTGCAGACCGCTCAGCTCGGTGGACGCAAGGTGGTGCTGCTGGAGCCGGCCGAGGCGATGAACCTCAATGCCGCCAACGCCTTGCTGAAAAGTCTGGAGGAACCGTCCGGCAATACCGTGCTGCTGCTTATCAGTCACCAGCCCAGCCGCCTGTTGCCGACCATCAAGAGCCGCTGCGTGCAGCAGGCCTGCCCATTGCCGAACGAGACGATGAGTCTGGCCTGGCTGGTCCAGGCGCTGCCTGAGCTGGGAGACGATGAGCGCCGCGATCTGCTGACACTCGCGGCGGGTTCGCCACTGGCGGCCGTGCGCCTGCAGGCGCAAGGTGTGCGCGAGCAGCGTGCGCAGGCCGTGGAGGGTGTGAAGAAGCTGCTCAAGCAGCAGGTTTCGCCGAGCCAGTTGGCGGAAAGCTGGAACGCACTGCCGCTAAATCTGCTATTCGACTGGTTCTGCGATTGGGCGCAGCTGATTCTGCGTTATCAGCTGACCAGGGACGAGGAGGGCCTGGGCCAGGCCGATATGCGCAAGGTAGTGCAGTATCTGGCAGACAAAACGCCGCAGGCCAAGGTGCTGGCGATTCAGGAGTGGCTGCTTGGCCAAAGGCAGAAGGTGATCGGCAAGGCCAACCTCAACCGTGTGCTGCTGCTGGAAGCCTTGCTGGGGCAATGGGTTGCTCTGCCTGCGCAGCAGCGCAGCTGAACCTCGGCTGACCGGATTCGGCAGGGCGTCACATTCTGCTGGCTGCGCGCCACCCGGTGGTTTGCGCCGGAGTATGAACAGGCCCTAGAATCAAGCATTAAGCAATAAACGCCAGGAATGTGCTGATGAGCCTGCCACCCAATCTGGGGCCCCGTAACGGTATTCTGTCCCTGACCATCAAGGACAAGTCCGTGCTGTACGCGGCCTACATGCCTTTCATCAAGAACGGCGGGCTGTTCATTCCCACCAACAAGAGCTACAAGCTCGGTGATGAAGTGTTCATGCTGCTCAACCTGATGGACGAGCCGGAGAAGATTCCGGTAGCCGGCAAGGTGGTGTGGATCACCCCAAAGGGTGCCCAGGGCAACCGCGCCGCCGGTGTTGGCGTGCAGTTCAACGACGGTGACAACACCGCGCGCAACAAGATCGAGACCTATCTGGCCGGCGCGCTGAAATCCGACCGTCCGACCCATACGATGTAACTTTTTGGCCGCGAACTCCAATCGTCGCGGCTAAAGCCCCTCCCACGACCAGGCACCTGCCGCTTTCGATTACAATTCGGGCTTTCCTTTTGCCCGAGTTCTCCCGCTGTGCTGATCGACTCCCATTGCCACCTTGATCGTCTCGACCTCGCTGCCCATGGCGGTTCGCTGGATGCTGCCCTGGAGGCAGCGCGTACCGCTGGCGTCGGCCACTTCCTGTGCATCGGCGTAAGCGCTGACAACGCTGCTACGGTCAAGGGCCTGGCTGAGCGCTACGCCGATGTCGACTGCTCGGTGGGCGTGCATCCGCTGGATCTCGAGCCTGGCGCGGAGCCGGCGCTGGACTGGTTACTGGGCGAGCTGGCGCATCCTAAGGTGGTCGCCATTGGTGAAACCGGCCTGGATTACCACTATGAGCCGGAGTCTGCCGCGCTGCAGCAGGCGTCCTTCCGCTTGCATCTGGAAGCGGCACGCATCACTGGCAAGCCGGTGATCGTGCATACCCGCGAGGCTCGCGCCGATACCCTGGCGCTGCTGCGCGAGGCGGCGCTACCGCAAGCCGGTGTGCTGCATTGCTTCACCGAGGACTGGGAGATGGCCAAGGCGGCGCTGGATATCGGTTTCTATATTTCCCTGTCCGGCATCGTCACCTTCCGCAACGCCGAGGCGCTGCGCGAGGTTGCCCGCCAAGTGCCGGCCGACCGCCTGCTGGTGGAAACCGACTCGCCTTACCTGGCGCCCGTGCCGCATCGCGGCAAGCCCAACCTGCCGCAATACGTGCGTGAAGTGGCCGAGTACCTGGCGGTGCTGCGCGGCGTCAGTTACGAGACGCTGGCCGAGCAGACCTCGGACAACTTCAAACGCCTGTTCCCGCTGGCCAGCGTGGCCTGAAGCCGGGTTACGGTTCGTGCTTCTGGTCGTAGGCCAGGCAAAAAAAACCCGGATTCTGGGGGATGAATCCGGGTCAAGACCATTAGGAGTAAATCAAGGTACGCGGTCCACGGTACCTTGGCTGGCGGGGCACTTGGGGGGAGATGCCGCACACCAGTAATTCCAGTATTGGCCATCGGTGGCCAGCGTCCAGGCCGGATTGAACGTTTTTTAAACAGATTTGGAATACCGCGGCCGCTGCTGAGTCCTCACCCTTTTGCCAACTGGGTTAGGAGGCTCAAGGTTTCTTCGATCACCTGCTCGCTGGTGTAGAAATGTGGCGACAGGCGCACCCCTGGGCCACGCTGCACGCAGATCACCTGTTCCTCGCGCAGGCGCTGGTACAACGCCGCGTTGTCCCAGCCCGCCAGGCTGAAGTTGAAGATGCCGGCGCGGCGCGCAGGCGCGAGTGGGCTATGGACGACCGCACCGGGCAATGCACGAATGTCGTCGTTCAGGCGCTGCACCCGTTCTGCCAGCAATGCGCCGACGGTCTCCATGCCGACTTCCTCCAGCAACGACAGGCTCGCCTCCAGGGCGAAGGCGCCAAGCATGTTCGGGCTGCCGCATTCGAAGCGCCGGGCACTGCGTGCCGGTTGCCAGTCCTGGCGCGTGTAGTCGCCGGCATGCTCCAGCATGTGCCAGCCGTATTCGTGCAGCTGCAACTGATCACGCACCGCAGTGCGGCAATAGAAGACCCCTAGCCCCTCCGGACCGAGCATCCATTTGTGACCGTCGGCCATGGCGAAGTCGCAGTCGTAGGCCTGCACGTCGAAGGGCAGGGCGCCCAACTGCTGGATGGCGTCGATGCAGTACAACACGCCATGCTGGCGGCAGCCGCGACCGAGGCGCGGCAGATCCAGGCGCAGGCCGCTGGCGAATTGCACGGCGCTGACCGACAGTAGGCGAGTGCGCGGGGTAAAGGCAGCGAGCAGTGCTGCTTCCGGGTCATCACCCTTGAGACTGACTTCGATCACCTCCACGCCCTGAGCCGCCAGTGCCAGCCAGACGATGCGGTTGGAGGGAAATTCCTCGTCGCTGATGATCACCTGGTCACCTGCGCGCCAGTCCAGGCCGAAGGCCACGAAGGAGAGCGCTTCGGAGGTATTCTTGACCAGTGCGATATCGCCAGTGCTGGGTGCGTTCAGCAGGCGCATGAGGCGTTCGCGTAGGCTACGCTCAAGTTTCAACCAGTCGGGATAGTCACGCGCGCCGCTGGTCATGTTCGCTTCCGAGAACCGCCGTACCGCTTCAGCACTGCGTTTCGGCCAGGGAGCGACCGCTGCGTGGTTCAGATAACGCAGTCCATTTTCCAGGGGAAACTCATCATGAAACACGTACATGGTCGGATGATCCGTGCAATTTGGCCGCATTTGGGCATAATAGTCGGCTTCGATTTTTGACCCCGCAGTCCCTTTATGCAGAAAGAACCCCGTAAGGTCCGCGAATTCCGTCGCCGCGAGCAAGAGATTCTCGACACCGCGCTGAAACTCTTCCTCGAACAAGGAGAAGACAGCGTCACCGTCGAAATGATCGCTGATGCGGTCGGTATCGGCAAAGGCACCATCTACAAGCACTTCAAGTCCAAGGCGGAAATCTATTTGCGCCTGATGCTCGACTACGAGCGCGATCTCAACGAGCTGCTGCATTCGGCCGATGTGGACCGGGACAAGGAAGCGCTGTCGCGTGCCTACTTCGAATTCCGCATGCGCGATCCGCAGCGCTATCGCCTGTTCGACCGCCTGGAAGAAAAGGTGGTCAAGGGCAACCAGGTGCCGGAAATGGTCGAGCAGCTGCACAAGATCCGTGCGTCCAATTTCGAGCGCCTGACTCAGCTGATCAAGGACCGTATCGCCGAAGGCAAGCTGGAAGACGTGCCGCCATATTTCCATTACTGCGCCGCCTGGGCGCTGGTGCATGGTGCCGTGGCGCTTTACCACTCGCCGTTCTGGAGCAATGTGCTCGAGGATCAGGAAGGGTTCTTCCAGTTCCTCATGGACATCGGTGTGCGCATGGGCAACAAGCGCAAGCGCGACTGACCCCCGGCGGGTTCGTTGCCGGGGCGACACCCACCCGCGGCAAATGCGACCCCGCTCATTCAGCTGGCCGATGGCCCATGCGCCCTGGCCGGTTACGGCGATATACTCCGGTTATCCATCACGGAGTACGCCATGATCGTTGATCGCCAGGGCAGACGCTTTCGCAACCTTCGCGTCAGCCTGACCGCCGCCTGCAACTACGCCTGCACCTACTGTGTGCCGAACGGCAAGCGCCTGGTCGCCGCTCAGGACGAACTCTCCGCTGGCGCCATGGCCCGCGGTGTTGCCTACCTGATCGAAGCGGCCGGCATCGAACGCCTGCGCATCACCGGTGGCGAGCCGCTGCTCAGCACGCGTCTGGAGCCTTTCCTGCGCCAGGTCAGCCAGCTCGGCCTCGACGACATCAGCCTGACCACCAACGGTCAGTTGCTCGAGCGCAAATTGCCGTTGCTGGTCGAATGCGGTATCCGCCGCTTGAACGTTTCCCTCGATACCCTCGATGCCGGGGCTTTCCGCGGCATCGCCCGTGGTGGCGACCTGGCTACCGTGCTGGCCGGGATGGAAGCGGCGCGTGAAGCCGGGATGAAAATCAAGGTCAACATGGTGCCGCTGCGCGGGCAGAACCTCGACCAGGTGCTGCCGCTGCTGGATTATTGTCTGGAGCGTGGCTTCGAGCTGCGCTTCATCGAGCTGATGCGCATGGGCCATCTGGCGCGTGAATCCAATGCCTTCAACCAGCAGTTCGTCGGTCTGCCGGAGCTGCTCGAATTGATCGGCACTCGGCACCAGTACGCACAGGCCAGTGCCCCTGTGGATGCCACTGCGATGCGCTACGCCATCCCGGGTGTCGGGCATTTCGGCGTGATTGCCAATGAAAGCGTACCGTTCTGTCGTACCTGCTCGCGCCTGCGCTTGTCCTCCACCGGCTGGCTGCATGGTTGCCTGTCGTCGAGCAATCGCCACTTCGTCGGCGACCTGCTGGACAAGCCGCGCCACCAGGCCTTGCCGGCGCTGCAGCGTCTGCTGATCAAGGCGCTGGGCGACAAGCAGGACCTGGCATTCTCCGGTGGTGTGACGGTGATGAAGATCATCGGCGGTTGAGTCATTGCCGTGTGGCTCGGCAGTCACACCACGGCCGGATAGACTGTGCGGGCTTTCTCTTTGCGAGTGCTGCGAATGTCTGCCCGTTTTCCCATCGACTACATCGAACCGGTGTTTCGCCCGCCGAGCGAAGCCCAGTCGCTGATTCTGCCGGTCACCAATGGCTGCTCCTGGAATCAATGCACCTTCTGCGAGATGTACACCGCCCCACAGAAGAAATTCCGTGCCCGTGACGAAGCGCAGGTGCTGGAGGAGATTCGTCGTGCTGGCGAGCAACTGATCGTCAATCGAGTGTTTCTCGCCGATGGCGATGCCCTGGTGCTGCCGACTCGACGTTTGCTGGCCATCCTGCGAGCCATCCGCGAGCACATGCCCGAGGTCCGCCGGGTTTCCAGTTACTGCCTGCCACGCAATCTGCGCAAGAAATCAGTGGAGGAGCTCAGGGAGCTGGCTGATGCCGGCTTGAAGATGGCCTATGTCGGCTGCGAGTCGGGCGATGACGAGGTGCTGGCGCGGGTCAACAAGGGGGAAACCTATGCCTCCAGCCTCAGTGCCCTGGAAAAGCTCGGCCAAGCCGGTATCACCCGTTCGGTGATGATTCTCAATGGGCTTGGTGGCCAGGCACTCAGCGCTCAGCATGCGGACAATTCGGCGCGGCTGATGAATGAGGTCCAGCCGGAATACCTGTCTACACTGGTGGTCAGTTTCCCCATGGGCGAGGCGCGCTTTCGTCAGCAGTTCGCCGATTATCAGCCGCTTACGCAGTTGCAGCTGTTCACTGAAGTCGAGCGCCTGCTGCAGGGGCTCGAGCTGCAACAGACGGTGTTTCGCAGCGATCATGCCTCCAATTATCTGGTGCTCAAGGGCAACCTGGGGCGCGACAAGGAGCGTCTTTTGGCCCAGGTGCGCAGCGCCATCGAGCGACCGCAGCAGGCGAACCTGCGTCAGGAGTGGCAGCGCGGGCTTTAACAAGGCTGGCGCAAAATCTGCATCTACGCCTCATTCGCCGGTTTTCCGTCGCCGGCACGAGGAGGATTGATTCATGCGTAACCTGCTTCTACTGGTGGCGCTGCTGGGGCTGGCTGGCTGCATGAAGGTCAGCGATCTGGCCAGTGGCGCCGAGTACCACCTGCGCGATGCCGGTTTTCTCGACCACGGCCGCACCGAGCGCATGGCGTCGCGGCGCCTGCAGCAGGACTCGTTCATCTACATCGCCCAGGGCCATTTCGTGCCGCCTGGCCACGGTTATCCGCGGCCCAATGTGGTGGCCGAGGAAGCTTTCAAGGGCTTCGTCGAATACTTCCCGTTGGTGCGCCGGGCACGTCAGCCTGCAGGCCTGGATGAAGCCATGGCCGAAGCGCGTAGTGCCGGCGCGCACTACCTGCTGTACGCGCGTTTCGCCTACAGCGATGACCGCATCGGCACGATGGAGGAGTGGGAGGATCAGGAAGCAGTGGACCGCCTCGGCACCGACCGCGCCTCGATCCAGTTGATGCTGATCGAGACCAATACCCGCTATCTGGTAGACACGGCGCGGATTCGCAGCCGTGGCGGATTCCTGACGTTCTACGATGCCAAGCCCCAGGACCTGATCGGCCCGCCGCTGCATGACTATGCGCGCAGCCTGATCGGCGTTGGGCGCTAAGAATAGGGGCAATCGGCGCGCCGAACTTGTGGGAGGGGCTTTAGCCGCGACAGGTGGCACGGTGTATCCTCGTCAGTTCGCGACACTACGGACGAGGAAAGACGATGAGCGATCCAGGCAAGGCAGGTGACCTGCTGGCGCAGATCCCCAAGGGCGAAGGCAAGGGCCTGCCACCCGTACACCTGTGGAATCCCGATTTCTGTGGCGATATCGACATGCGTATCGCCCGCGACGGCACCTGGTATTACCTGGGCACGCCCATCGGCCGCAAACCCATGGTGCGGCTGTTTTCCACCATCATCCGCCGCGACGGCGACGACTACTTCCTGATTACGCCGGTGGAGAAGGTCGGCATTCAGGTCGAGGATGCCCCGTTCGTGGCCGTGACCCTGCAGGTGGAAGGCGAGGGCGAGGCGCAGGTGCTGCGCTTCACCACCAACGTCGAGGACGAAGTCGTGGCCGGCGTCGAGCACCCGATTCGCGTCGAGACCGATCCTGCGACACTCGAACCCTCGCCCTACATTCTGGTGCGGCGTAACCTCGAGGCGCTGATTCACCGCAACGTGTTCTACCAACTGGTAGAGCTGGCGGTAGAGCGCGAGATCGACGGAGAAACCTGGCTGGGCGTTTGGAGCTGCGGACAGTTCTATCCCATTGGGCCGTCTCCGGCCTGAGTCGATTGGTCCAGGCGCGGTGTGCGCGACGCAAACTGAGGGAGCGAGGGAAACGCAAATGGACCAGCAACACATTGAAACCGAACGGCTGCAGCTGCGCCCGCCACAGCTGCAGGATGCCGATCAGGTGCAGCGCCTGGCCGGTGACTTCCGTATCGCCGATGTCACCAGCAGCATTCCCCACCCTTATCCGCCAGAACTGGCGCAGCGGTGGATCGAACGCTGCATCCAGGAGTGGCTCAGCGGCGCTGCGGCCAACTTCATCATCACCGAGTCCGGCAGCGGCCAGTTGGTCGGCAGCATTGCGCTGAAAGATATCGGCCGCGGCGAGGCCGAGGTGGGCTACTGGATCGGCGTGCCTTACTGGAACCGTGGCTACGCCAGCGAGGCTTGCAATGCGTTGGTGGAGTTCGCCTTCCGCCAGTTGCACTTGCGTCGTCTGCACGCCAGCCACCTGGCGCGCAATCCGCAGTCCGGGCGTGTGTTGTTCAAGGCCGGATTTCGCCACCTGGGGCTGGGGCACAGCGCGTGTGGCAGCCAGGGCAAGGTCGAGCCGGTGGAGTTGTACGAGCGCGTTTGCAGCGAGTGAGCGGCACGCTCTTCAGCGCACCCGGTCGCGACTCTGTACCGCCAGGTCCAGCGCCTTCTGCATATCCAGCCGTGCGGAGCGGCCGACGTCCTTGTCGCTCAGCTGATAGTTGCGCTCGGACGGCAGGATGGGCGCGGTCAGGTCCTCGGCGTCCATCGGTTCGAAGTCGTACTCGCCGCCGATGGTCATGGCGCTGCGCCTCAGCAGCATGCGTACCTGTTCCGGTTGCAGATCCGGGTTGATCGACAGCATCGCAGCGACCACGCCGGTCACCAGTGGGGTGGCGTAGGACGTGCCGCAATGCACCTCGCCGGTGGCGTCGACCTCGTGGGTCGAGGCCTGGGCACAGGCAGCCGCGGTGATGTCGACGCGCATGTCGACGTTCGACGAGTTGCGTTTGACCACGTAGCTCGGGTCGTCGATTTCAACCTCGTCCTTCTTGCTGCGCTGGTGCCCGCCGACCACCAGCAGTTGTTCGGTGATGAAGGAGGAGGGCAGACGGTACTCGTCCCGGCCGGAATAGGACGAGCCGTTGCCGGCAGAGTTGATCACCAGCACGTCCGGGTGTTCTTCGCGCAGCCACAGGAAGAATTCCTCGAGCAACTCTTCGTAGCCGCTCATGGCGATGCCCGAACGCACCAGCGAGTCGATCTCGTCACCTTCGACGTTGCGCGTACCGACGCGGTGAATACCCCAGCTCCAGTTGAGCACGCGCACGCCGTCTTCCACCAGATTGACCGACGCGGCGATATTGGCCGTGATGCCGGCATCCGAGTTGCGCTCGACTATGACGTCGAAGCCGTTGCTGGCCTTGTCCATCCCGCGCAGGAAGCCGGTGTTGCCACCCTTGTCCCAGTGCGCGGCCAAAATGCCGGCCACGGTGCTGCCGTGATTGTCCGGCTTGTCGGCGTCGCGTGCATATACACAGGTGCGCGGCTCGCCGTCCGGGCAGGCGCCCAGGTAGTCGGCAAAATCAGGCGCGTCGAAGTCGACGTTACGCTCGATCACACCCACGCGGATGCGCTCGGCGTCGATGGGCGAGTCGCCTGCGGGAATGCGCCGCTGGTAGTAGTTCACCGCATCCATGAAACGGTTGGCGGCCCATTCCTCGGAATTCTTCTTCGGTTTATGCGCCGGCTTGCGCGCGGCTTCGCTCTCTTCGCCGCGCTCGGGGGCGCTTTCCTCCACGACCACCGCATCAACGCTGGTTTCGCTGCCGATACGCAGTACCAGCGCATCGCGCTCGGTAAGATCTTTCACTGGCAGGCGCAGCTGGTAGACGTTCAGCGGTGGGATGGCACCGACCACCTTGGCATCGTATTTCTTCGCCAGACGCTTGGCCTCATCGAGGCCGTCGTGGCTCTCCTCGATCAACAGGCTGACCAGATCGACGTAGGTGGTCAGGCCGTCCATGTTCTTCGCCACTTCATCCGGGCCGGCGGCCAGCACATGGCTGCGATGCAATGACAGCCATACCGGGTTGCTCTCGCGCGAGCCGTCTTCCAGCCACAACGGCGCGCTGCGATGTTCGTTGCTGTCGAGCTGCAGGCGCAGGGTGTCGCCACTGCGTTGCACCGCCGAGGCGGGCAGTGTGGCGTCGCCGAGGTGCAGCTCGGGTATCGCTTCGCCAAGGCCGCGTACCTGCATGCACCATTCCTGCTTCTCGCCGCCAAGCAGGTCGCCACAGCGTTGCAGACTCTGGATGCGCAAGGCCTCCTGCGCATCGGCAAGCGGGCTTATCACGACCATGACCAAGGCTGACAGCAGAGCGCGGGTGGGCAACATGGGATGGGCCTCCGTGGCGGATGTGGTGCTTTTCCGACTTTGTTTGGCAGGCTTCGTTCAGCTTGGGTGTGAGCTGCGGTCATTGTGAGCACGCATGACAGTGGCGTCACCGCCGCCTCGATTGGTTATAGTATTACGTTTCCTTCACGCCTTACTCGAAGCCTTCCATGCCCTCCAATCGTCTGCTTTCGATCGATGCCCTGCGCGGCTTGGTCATCCTCTTCATGCTGCTCGATCACGTTCGCGAAACCTTCTACCTGCATCAGCAGGTCGGTGATCCGATGGACGTGACCACCACCGAGCCGGCACTGTTCTTCAGCCGCACCCTGGCCCATCTGTGCGCGCCGGTATTCATCCTGCTAACCGGGCTTTCGGCCTTTCTCTTCGGGGAAAAACAGATGAGCCGGGCGGCGACCAGTGCGTTTCTGTTCAAGCGCGGGCTGTTTCTCGTGGTGCTGGAGTTCACCCTGGTCAACTTCGCCTGGACCTTCCAATTTCCGCCTACGGTGATCTACCTGCAGGTGATCTGGGCCATCGGCCTGAGCATGCTGGCGCTGTCCCTGCTGCTATGGCTGCCGCGCGCATTGCTGGCCGTGCTGGGCCTGCTGCTGGTGACCGGGCACAACCTGCTCGACGGGCTGCACTTCGGTGTGGAGTCAGCCATGCATATCCCCTGGGCGGTGCTGCATGACCGCGGCTGGATCGAGCTCTCCGATAACCTGCGTCTGCGCACCTCCTATCCGCTGCTGCCGTGGATCGGTGTGATCGCCCTAGGCTATGTGATCGGCCCCTGGTTCCGCGGAGCGAGCGAGCCAACGCAGCGCATGCGGGCGCTGCAATGGGGCGGTTGCGGCGCGCTGGCGCTGTTCGTGGCGCTGCGCCTGGTCAACGGCTATGGCGAGAAACCCTGGGCGGTCGGGGAGAGCGGGCTGCAGACGTTGATGAGCCTGCTCAACATCACCAAATACCCGCCGTCGCTGCTGTTCCTGGCGCTGACGCTGGGTATTGGCCTGCTACTGCTGGCTGCCTTCGAGCGCCGCAACGAGGGGCGCGTGGTACGCGTGCTGGCGGTATTCGGCAGTGCGCCGATGTTCTTTTATCTATTGCACCTGTATGTACTGAAGCTCCTCTACATCGCCGCGTTCGCCGTCTGGGGTGCAAACCAGGGGCATTACTTCGGCTTCGCCTCGATGGCCTGGGTCTGGGCCGCGACAGTGGTGCTGGCCATGTTGCTGTTCCCGCCAACCCAATGGTTCGCGAGGCTCAAGGCGCGGCGGCGGGACATTCGCTGGTTGAAGTACTTCTGATCAGCAGATGAAAAAAGGCCAGGGTCAAACCCTGGCCGTTTCCTTTGCGCGTAGAGCCCGTTGGGTTTACGCGGCCGAGTAATCCGGTATTACAGCTTTATGTTCATCGACAGGTAGGCCGAGCGGCCGGGTGCCGGGGAGTACATGGGCTGTTCCTGGCCTGGGCCCCACCAGACGTTGTCGTACCAGACGTATTCGTATTCGCGGTCAGTCAGGTTCTTGACCTGCAGATCGACGCTGGTAGAGGCGCTCAACTGGTAGCTGACACTGGCGTCCAATACCGCGAAGCCGCCGTATTTGCCGGCTTCGTTCTTCTCTTCGATGTAGTAGTCGCCCTGCGCGCGGGCCTGCAGGCCGAAGCGCCAGTCATCGTTGTAGCGATAATCCAGCCCCAGGTTGCTGATATAGCGCGGGGTGGAGAACACCTCCTTGCCTTTGAGCGAGTTGTTGTCGCCGTCGAGACCTTTGACGACCTTGGCTTCCTGGATGGCGTGAGAGCCCCATACTGTCCATTGCTGGTTCAGTTGAGAGGTGAACTGCATGTCGATGCCGCGACGACGGGTTTCTCCCAGGCCCACGGTGGCGTCAATGGCCGGCATGTTCGCGACTTCATCGGTGGCATCCTGCTGCCACACGGCAATACGGGTTTCGGTGCCAGCGAAGGGCCGGAATTTCATCCCCACTTCCTTGCCGGTGTTGATCGACGGGTCGTAGCTGCCTGCTCCATTGACGAGGTAGCCCGGGTTGGCGTTACCGGTCAGTATCTGGAAAGTGCGGCCCCAGTTGGCGTAGACATCGATATCGTCATTGACGCTGTAGACCACGCTGAGCTTGGGCTGCTCGATCCAGCCATAGTCCTGAAGCGGACCTTTGCCCGTCGTCGTGACGCCGTTGTTGGTACTGGATATGTTGGTGTTGCCGGTGAATTTGTCCACGCGTATGGCGGGGATGACCTTCAGTGACTCGGTGGGTTGGATGACGGCTTGAACATACCCGCCCAGGTTGCGCAGGGTGTAGTGATCGTTGTTCTGAATGCGCGCCGGGGCGACATCGAAATCAGTGGGAACGTTGAATGTAAAGCGCCGACGCTCGTAGGCGTTGTGCTGCTCTTCATAGTTGATGCCGCCATCGAGGGTCAGGAGATCGTTGGCTCGCCAGGTCAGATTGCTCAGCATGCCGCGCTGCTGTTCGTCCCAGAAGCGGCGCTGACGTGGCCCGTTGCCGGGTTCGTAGCTGGTGAAGGTGATGGAGCGGTCATCGTTGTAACTGTTGTAGTACAGCTTGTTGCTCAGGTTCAGGTCGTCGTTGAGCTGCCAGTCCATGTGCAGGCTCAGGTGCTTCATGTCGCGGTCACTGCGGTCGTTGCCATTCTTGGCCGGCGAATCGGTACGGCTGGCGCGCAACTCTTCACGGGTCAAGAAGCCGCCTTCGTCCGCCTGGTGATGGTACAGGCGGGCGATTGCGCCGACGCGCAAGGTCTGTTCGTCATTGCTGAGGAACCACTTGCCGCCCAGTGAGTATTTGTTGGAGTTGCTATGGTCACGGAAACCGTCGGAGTCCTGTTTGGCCAGCAAGTAGTTCTGCGCGAAGTTGCCTTCTTCATGGCCGATCGCCAACTGCATCTCACGGGTATTGAAGCTGCCGTAGGTCAGGCGGCTATCGGCATAGTTGCCGCCTTGGCGGGTTGCGTAGTTGATGTTGCCGCCGATGTTATGCAGGCCGTAGCGCGGATCGTTGGTGCCGCGGACCACCTCGATGTAGTCGATGTCCAGCGGAAAGATCATGTCGACGAAGCGCTGGTTGCCGCTGTTGACGTTGCTTGGAATACCGTCGATCAGCACCTTGATGCCGTTGATATAACCCTCGCCGTTGAAGGCACGGAAGGTGGCCTTGCCGGACTCGGCACCCATGCCGGTTTCGGTGAGCTGGATGCCGGGCATCTGTCCCAGCAATTGCCAGCTGTTCATCACGTTCTTGTCCTCGATCATGTCGCTGCCCATGATGTCGACCGAGGTCAGAATGCTGTCAGTGCGCAGCGTGCTGCTGGCCTCGGGCGTGACATAGACCTCGCCGAGCGAAACGGTGGAGTTGCCGGATGAGGCTGCGTGAAGCTGAGACGTGACCAATGCGGTCATGACGGCGAGTGAGGCCGAAGTGGCTTTCATGGGTATTCCTAGCGTTGCGTTTTCTATGTGTTGGGAGGTCGTTGCGTAGGCCTGCAACAGCTCGGATGGGTGGCGGTCCATAGCGAGCTGTGCGGTTGTGACCGGCGTGCTGAAAAACCAGGCATTCGATAAAGACGTTATATCATAACAATTTTGTGCTGTTCGGCCAGCCCGAAGACTGCGCATTGGTGTCCATGAGCGCCCTGTCTAGAGCGGCCGGTTGCCCTGCAGCCTATGCAAAGGCCCGTCAACACTGGCTGCGGTGCTATGAACGATCAGACGCCAGCCTGCTAATGGCGTATCAACATCAAGCGTCTTTCGCATCGCTGATGACCGATTTGACCAACGAAATTCCCGGCATGGTCTTCCAGTTGCGCAGGCAAGCGGACGGCGAGTCGACCTTCACCTACTTCAGCGTCGGCATCTCAACGCTCAATGCCGGCGATGCCAGCGTCAGGGCCGCCTTGTCGCGCAGCGATTCGCCCTGTACTGCGCCAAGCGCGGCGGGCGAAATCGCATCGAGCAGCATTGATTGCAGGTTCGCTCAGGCGGCCCGCAGTGCGTGGCTGATCGCGTCGTTGAACGCGGGAATGTCGTCCGGGTTGCGAGAGGTGATCAGCGTCCAGTTCTGCCCCGGACACACCTGCACTTCGGCGTCCACCCAGCTGGCGCCGGCGTTGGCCAGGTCCAGGCGCACGCTGGAATACGACGTCATCACCTTGCCTGGTACCACGCCGGCATCGATCAGCAGCCAGGGGCCGTGGCAGATCGCCGCGACCGTCTTGCCGGCATCGCGAAACTCCTGCACCAGGCGCTGCGCGTCTTCGTCCTGGCGCAGGGTGTCGGCATTCACCGTACCGCCAGGAATCACCAGCAGATCGTATTCCGTGGCGCTTAGCCCCTTGAGCTGGGTGTCGGACTGCACGCTGACATCCTTCTCGCTGTCCTTCAGCCAGGTCTCGGCTTCGCCGCCCTTGACGCTGGCATGGGTGACGCTCGCGCCCTGATCCTTCAGTGCCTGCATTGGTTTGAGCAACTCGTCGCGCTCGATGCCGGTGTTGGCGGTGATGAACAGTACCTTCTTGCCTTGCAGATTCGAACTCATGATCGATACCTCCGCTGATGCGCCGCATACGGCGCAGTGAGTGGTTGCGTTGGTCAACGCGGCATGTATCAGGATTGAAAGGCGTTAGCAGCAGAAGTTCGAACTGATTGCTCGATGGCGAGCCTGCGCGGACAGGCATGCACGAATGATCCCGGTGGCGCCCTGTGCCATGACCCGCGCCGCCCGAGAATCAACGTGTAAGTCTGGTTGCCGGAGACGCTCGGTGGGACATACCTCGGGATCAACCAGGCATTGCTCGCGCGACTGCAGCCATGCAGTCGTGCCAAGGTTTTCAAGATACAAAGCCAAGTCCGCAGCAGTGACCTGCCGCTGCGAACTTTGAGCGCGTGAGGACGCGGCACGAGATTGCCGGTCGCCCTGCTATGAGATATCCGGATCGGTCAGCGCGAGCCGTTACGCAGACGTAGCAAGCCCCAGCCGAGCAGCACGATAGCTGCCGTACCCACCAGCACGACGGGCCGCCTTACGCCCTCAGCTGGGGTGCGCCAGCCGCCGTCGATCCGCCGTTCTCCTGATGGCGGCTGGAACAGGTTGCCAGTGGAGCGTTGCGTGGGTTGCCCGCGCTTGAGCGCACGGCCGACCACAAGGCCGGAAATCTGGGCGAAGCCAGGTAGCAGAAAGTGACCGAGGCGCAGCAGGGTGGCCGCGCTACCGACTGTCCGGGTTGCACGTGGCGCCTGTGCCATCTCGACCATGGCTTCGGCGACACGACGTGGATCGTAGCGGGGTGGCGGCGGGCTGAGTTGATGGCCGGTAAAGTTGCCGCCGTCACGGAAACCGGGCGTGTCCATTACTGCCGGATAGATGTCACAGACATGGATGTCCGGCCATTGCACCAACTCGCCACGCAGCGCCTCGGTGAGGCCACGCAGACCATACTTGGCAGCGGAGTAGGCTGCTGCGTAGGGCTGGGCGACCCAGCTGCCGAGCGACAGCGTGTTGATCAGCACGCCCGAGGACTGGGCCTTGAAATAAGGCATCACCACGTAGGCGCCGCGCAGGTAACCGAGCAGGTCGGTCTGCACCACTTGCTCATGCGCGGCCAGCGGGGTGTCCTCGACGCAGCCCACCGCACCAACGCCTGCGTTGTTCACCCAGATGTCGATGCGTCCATTGCCGAAAGCCGCGGCTTGTTCGGCCAGGTTCTCCATCGCCTCGTTGCGGGTGACGTCGGTGGGCACGGCCAAGGCGCGTGCCCCGAGTCGCTGGCATTCATCGACAACGCACGCCAGCGCCTCGTCGTCGCGTGCGGCAAGCACCAGGCGCGCCCCATGTCGGGCGAACTCATGGGCGGCGCAGCGGCCAATGCCGCTCGACGCGCCTGTGATCACCACCAGCGCGTCATTCAGTCGAGCTTTAGTCATCGTTCTCTCCTGCCGTGAATCGGACGATTTATGGCGACTGATGCCTGCGCGTTTCATCTGTCCTGTGGCAATGTCGTCGCCCCTAAGAAGGGGACTGGCGCGCATCAGAGGGAGTTCATGCTGTTTTACCGATGGCTCAGCGTGTGTCTCATGAGCGGCAGAACGGCCCGCGAGCCTTTTCAGCAGCTCGACCACTTCCTGATCGCTGGTTTGACGGCTGACCGCTGAAGCCACCGTTACGGCCAGCAGCAGACGCTCACTTCCCGCCATCCTGATCGGTGCGGTTGATGCGAGTTGGCTTGCCCCGAGTGGTCGGGTTCATGCCGGTTTCCTCTAGTGATCCTGCCGGTTCCGATGAAGGCAGCGGCGCTGGCGCGTCTTGTTGCCGTTCTCGGATGCCTCGACAGGGCCTTCACCCGGCACGCTCGCAGTGGCTCAGCCCGCTTGGTAATAGCGGCGTAGCAGCTTCTTGCTCGGACGCTTGACCGGCATTTCGCCCAGCTCCTCCAGGGCGAACCAGCCGCAATCCGCTATCTCGTTCTGCGGTCGTGGCGTCTGCGTGTCGGTGACCGATTGATGAAAGACGTGATGGATGCCCGCGCCGAACTCATGGCTTGCCAGGTAGTTGAGGCTGGCGAAGGACAGCCCGGTTTCCTCGTCGAGTTCGCGCAGCGCGGCGGCGTCAGCGCTCTCGTTCGCTTCGATCCTGCCACCGGGCAGGTTCCACTTCGCCTCGGCCTTGCGCACCAACAGAAACTTGTCGCCACGTCGGCAAATGACAGTAGCGCGTACCTTGTTCGCTTTACCCATCGGTGATTCTCGAAAATTGTCTGCGTGACTGCACACGTCACGTCGTCCCGCGAGCTGCGAAGGCGAGTCGGGTGAATCGTGTTGAGGCAGCCTTCCCAGGCTGCCCGATTAAACAATGGAGAAAATACCGCCGCTTATGTTCAGTCTATTTTCACCCTGCATTGGCGGCAGCGAAGAACCGCTCACAGATTCGCCGAGGGCAACTGCAGCCAGAGGGAGAAGGCACCCAGCACACTCCAGAAAACGATGAACAGCCAGGGCGAGCGCAGAAAGAACAGCAATGACTTGTAGGTGCTCTCCCGGCTTGCCTCCTGTTCGCTGAACAGTGGTGAGTCGTCATAGGCATGGCCGAACTCGGGCTCGCTGCGCAGCAATTGCTCCTGCTTGTAGTGCCAGTGCTCGATGATCGTCGCGGAGGCCCTGATTCCCGGCCAGGCGTGCAGTGAGCTGATGATGCCCAGCAAGGTGAACAGTGCCGGAACCACCAGGGTGAACACCGCACCCCAGTTCTCGTTCAGGTTGGCCATGGACGACGCGTAGGCGATCACCAGAAACGACTGCGCCGTCAGATAGGAATTTGTGCGCCCGGCGAGCAGGCTGGTTTCGTATTGAATTTCCCGCCGATAGAAATCGAGCCGCTCCTTCGGCGTGCCGAAAATCAGCAATTCCGCCTGTTTCTCACGCTGCGTGTCATGGGTGTCGGAGGTAATGATTCTTGAGGTTTTCATCGACATGGCTCGATTGTCGGTTGGGCTTCGCCGCGTGGCGAGATATAGCTGGGCAACTGGACGTTAGACTGCGGGGGCTGCAGTCATTCAGTGTTTTTGTCGAGCGGGAGGTCGACTGGGGGGAGGTCAAATGTGCGAAAAAACGCCAACCCAGACGATGCCGGGTTGGCGGTGTCGATACTGCGTCGCTCCCCATCAGCGGGCGAGGCCGCTGATGGGGACGTTGCCGGCCCGTCAGTTCAGGTGAGCTTTCAATTCGCCGGCAGCCTGGCGCATCGCCGCCTTGACCTCGGGTATGTCGTGCAAGGGGTTGAGCAGCCCGTAGTCATGAATCATGCCGTTGTAGCGTACGGCGGTTACATCGACGCCTGCCGCATCCAGCTTTTGCGCATAGGCTTCGCCTTCGTCGCGCAGCACGTCGAGGCCGGCGGTCTGAATCAGGGCGGGTGGCAGACCTTTCAACTGTTCGGCGGTCGCACGCAGCGGTGAGGCATGGATGTCGGCGCGTTGCTTGGGATCGGTGGTGTAGTTATCCCAGAACCACTTCATCATGCCGGTGGTAAGGAAGTGTCCCTCACTGTACTGGCGATACGAGGCCGTCTCGAAGTTGGCGTCCGTCACCGGCCACAGCAGCAGTTGGAAGCGCAGCGCGGGAGCTTTGCGCTCCTTGGCCATCAGGCTGACCACCGCGGCCATGTTACCGCCCACGCTGTTGCCTGCAACTGCCAGGCGGCTGCCATCGACACCGATGCTCTTGCCGTTTTCCGCGACCCAGCGAGTCGCTGCGTAGGCCTGGTTGATGGCCGTCGGGTACTGCGCTTCTGGAGACGGCGTGTAGTCGACATAGACCGCCACTGCGCCCGAGCCAACTACCAGGTCACGAATCAGGCGCGCGTGGGTCGGGTAGTCGCCCAGTACCCAGCCACCGCCGTGGAAGTACATGAAGACAGGCAGATCGCCGGCCTGTTTTTCCGGGCGCACGATGGTCAGTTTGATCGTCTGGCCGTCGGTAGTGATGGTGCGCTCGCTGACCTCGGTCCCGGACAGGTCTACCTTGACCGACGCCTGTGCGCCGGTCAGAACGGCGCGCGCCTCGCTGGGGCTCATCTGCTCGATTGGCTTGCCGCCGCCACTGTTCAGCGCATTCAGGAAATTCTGAGTGCGGTGCTCGGCGACCGGTTCGGCGGCGTAGGCGCTGCCAATGGAAACGGCGAGTGCCAAGGCGGTGAGGGTGTTCTTCAAGGCGTTCATAGCAAGATCCTTATGTTTTTAGTTGGAAGTGCAAAGTTGCCGCCTGGCTTTCGGTCCGTATCGGCGGTATGGAGGCTACTTTAGATATGGCCTTGAGCGGGGACAATTACCTAGAATAGGGATTCATTGATTCCAAATTGGGGACAGTATTGGATCGTATAGAGTGCATGCGCACCTTTGTTGCCACGGTCAATGCCAATGGCTTTGCCGCCGCCGCGCGAGTGCTGGCGGTGCCGCGTTCCAAAGTCAGCAAGCAGATCCAGGCGCTGGAGGAAAGCCTCGGTGTGCAATTGTTGCTACGTACCACCCGCAGCCTGCACCTGACCGAAGCCGGCAGTGATTACTACGAGGCATGCCGCGAGTTGCTCGCCTCGCTGGACGAGGCCGAGCAGCGGGCGCGTAGCGGAATGGCTGAAATCCAGGGCGTATTGAGGATCAACGCGCCCATGTCGTTCGGTTTGTGCCGGCTGGGACCATTGATTCCCAAGTTCCACCAGCTGCATCCGAAAGTGGAACTGCAATTGGTGTTCAGTGATGAACAGGTCGATCCGGTGAAGGGCGGCTTCGACGTGACCATCCGCATCGCCAGTCTGGCGGACTCGTCGCTCGTGGCCCGGCACCTGGCTCCCGCACCGCGCGTGCTGGTCGCCTCAGCGGATTATCTCGAAGCTCATGGCACGCCCCAGGTGCCGCGCGACCTGGCCGCTCACCAGTGCTTGAACTACGGCTATCTGCAGGGCGGCGTCAGGCTGCAGCTGAGCAATGGTCGAGAGACGCAGAGCGTTCTGGTAACGGGGCCCTTGCATGCCAATAACGGTGACCTGCTGGCCCAGGCTGCCGAAGCGGGGATGGGCATTGCCCTGCTACCGACATTCATCGTGGAAAAAGCGCTTCGGGAAGGTCGCCTGGTCGCGGTGATGTGCGACTGGCAGGCGCCCCCCATCTCCATCAACGCGGTGTACCCATCCGCACGGCGTGTGCCGCTCAAAACCCGGGCGTTCCTGGATTTTCTCGCGCAGCAGCTGGGCGACCTGGCGGCCCAGCCATAAGCAGTGCTCACGGTGGTCCGCGGCGGAGCACCCATGGCGCAAGCCCATGCGTAGTAGTGGGGCACGGGCCGAGCCCTGGCCAGGATCTATTCAGCGCGCCGCCGCGATGAAACCACCTCGCTCCATCACTTGGGTGAAGTCATGGCAGCTGGGTTCTTGTTGATCGTTCACGAAATGGAACGCTAGAGGCGATTTTTGCCGTCTAGTCGAAGAAAGTCCTCGAATTTAATCTTTCTTCCATGCAGTGACGCACTGCTGAACGAAAACCCACTCACCGGCGCAGCCGGCACATTGAAAACAATTCGAGGCCTTCACCATGACCAACGCCACCTACAACCGCCTGGACAAAGACAACGCCGTCGTACTGCTGGTCGACCACCAGGCCGGCCTGCTCTCGCTGGTGCGCGACATCGAGCCGGACAAGTTCAAGAACAACGTGCTGGCGCTGGCTGATCTGGCCAAGTTCTTCAACCTGCCGACCATCCTTACCACCAGCTTCGAAACCGGCCCCAACGGCCCGCTGGTTCCCGAGCTGAAGGAAATGTTCCCGGATGCGCCGTACATCGCCCGCCCTGGCCAGATCAACGCCTGGGACAACGAAGACTTCGTCAAGGCGATCAAGGCTACCGGTAAGAAGCAACTGATCATCGCCGGCGTGGTCACCGAAGTCTGCGTAGCGTTCCCGGCCCTGTCGGCCATCGAAGAAGGCTTCGACGTATTCGTGGTCACCGATGCTTCCGGCACCTTCAACCAGATCACCCGTGACTCGGCGTGGCAGCGTATGACCCAGGCCGGCGCGCAACTGATGAACTGGTTCGCCGTGGCCTGCGAGCTGCACCGCGACTGGCGCAACGACGTGGAAGGCCTGGCCAAGATCTGCACCGACCACATCCCGGACTACCGCAACCTGATGACCAGCTACAACGCGCTGACCGCTGGCAAGTGATCCTCGCCTGAAACCGAACCGGAGCCCGCAAAGGCTCCGGTTTTGCTGCGTACGGATTTTCCTCGGTGATCCGCTGCTTGCTCCGCCGCCTGCGCAACGCTGGCGCCAGGGCTCGCCGACTCGGTTTGGCTACCGTTGATCGTGCGAGGCGAACCTGCGCATGGGCTTCGTGACCCAAACAGGAGTCATGCACCAACTTGAGAGCGCACCCATGAAATCCATGTCCGGCATCATTGCCACCGCAACTTTACTATTCGCCACCACCGCTCTGGCCCAGGCGCCGGCAGGAAGCCCCGACGCTGGCCGAGGCTCGGCGCCAAGCCCGAGCGGCACGCCGGCGCCTCAACATGAGCTGGACGTTCACCGGGAGAATGGCCAGTTACGGACAAAAGAGGGGCATAAGGTCAACACGCGCGACGGCAATATGCAGAACGATGGCGATCGCGATGATTCCGGCGAGCATTCCTCACCCGGCGGCCCTACCGACCCGTCCTCCGACCCAGGCACGCTCGAGTAGCGAGGGACCGCGCGTGCGGTAGCCTGAAATTGCCGAAAAAAGCCCGATCAGCAACTGTAGAGGCGCAGGGGGCGGGGTTTTTCTCGTAGAGCTCGGGGCTCAATATCGGTCGCTGGCGAGCTGCGTACAGATCCGAGGGGCCGCAGCGTATAGGCATGAATAGTGAGAAAGCTGATCCAGTTGCTTGATGCGAGCCTCCTGTGGGAAACGTTCGGCCAGATGTTCCGACATGGCGAAAGGCGACCAGTTATCCTCTGAGCCGTGCCACAGCCTCGCAGGCGAAGGCGCTATGGCCGGAAAACCTCGTGCAGTTGCTGACGGGTGCAGGCGTATTCAAATCGCCTGTCTGACCATCCTTTGCGAGAAGCCGAAGGTATTGGAACGATCACTCCTCCAATCCTATCCCGGATTGCGGTAGGCGCTCGGTGTTACGCCCACTTCTCGGCGAAAGACTTGCGAGAAATGGCTGGCGCTCGAATAGCCCACTTCCAGCCCGATATCGATCACGCTGCGCTCGGTTTCCAGCAGCAGCTGCCGGGCGCGAGCCATGCGCAGGCCAATGAAATAGTGCGACGGCGACAATCCGGTAGCGCGTTTGAACAGGCGGCTGAAGTGGTACTCGCTCAGTTGCGCAGCCTGCGCCAGGGTGGCCAGGGAGAGGTCTTGCGCCAGGCGCTGGTTCATCAGGTCGACGACGCGTCTTAATTTGTAGGCTTGCAAGGCATTGCTGCGCCTGCCGGTGGGCAGCGGGGCGCGATAGGTACGCACGAGGTGAATCGCCAGGGCTTGTGCAAGGCTGTGCACAAGTAGGCGGCTCGGCATACGGTTGTCGACAAGCTCCGAGCGCAGCTGTTCGAGCAGCAGGCGTACCCAGTCGTCACGACCGCCGGATACGTCGACGAAATTCACCGGGCCGGCCGCTCGGAGCCCAAGGTCGCGCGCAGCCTGCTCGATCAGCGTCGGCGCGAGATAAAGATGCATCACTTCGAAACTGTCGCCGCCCATGGTCTGCCAGCGCATTTCGTAGGGCTGCGTGGTGCTGGTGAGAAAGAAGTCGCCGACGCGTACCTCGCTTTTTTCCCATTCGCCGCCCGCTGCACGCTCTTCGACGATCGCCGATCCCGCCAGCACCATCACCAGCAGCGGTTCGGCCACCGCAGGTACCAGGATCGGTTCGGCGATGCTGCGGTGGGTGAACAGGTGCAACACCACGTCCTGCGGGGCATGTGGCTGTGGCGGCGCGGGGGCGTCGCTCGGCAGGTATTCCCACATGGTCTCGGCCGTGATCCGCAGGGCGTCGGAACAGGAGGCGGCAGGTTCGGATTGGCTCACCAGTAACGCGTCCATCAATGAGGCCCGATGTCAGGGCGGCGCTGGACAGGTTAGCGCACGGGCGCCGGGCTGCCAGCCGTGCATGCCTGAGCGGACTCATGCGGATTGCGCGCAATATCGCGACAGCCCGCGCAAAGCGGCGAAAGCCTGCCATGGCCAACCGGGAGAGGATGAAACCGTCTTCTAACGCACCCTGTGTGCTTGCTGGCGAAACTCTAGTTTCGCTGAATGAGGAGGAATCACCATGGCTGACATCAAGAACATCACCACCCAGGAAGTCGAGGGTAAAGTTGCCCTGATCACGGGCGCTGCCAGCGGTATCGGCAGGGCTACCGCGCTTTTGCTGCATGCTCGCGGAGCTAGGGTCATCGCCGAGGATATCGATCCTGCCGTGGAAGAACTGGCCCAGCCGGGGCTTGTGCCGCTGGTGGCGGACATCACCGAGGACGGCGCCGCCGAGCGTGCGGTGACGCTGGCGGTCGAGCGCTTCGGTCGGCTCGATATCCTGGTGAACAATGCGGGCATCATCATCAACAAGGCGCTGGTGGAAATGACCCGACAGGATTGGGAGCGCATTCAGGCCGTCAACGCCACCGCCGCCTTTCTGCATTGCCGCGAGGCGATGAAAGTGATGATGCCGAACAAGGCAGGCGCCATCGTCAATATCGCCTCCTATGCCTCTTACTTCGCCTTTCCCACCATCGCTGCCTACGCCGCTTCGAAGGGGGCGCTGGCCCAGCTGACTCGCACGCTGGCGCTTGAGGCCATTGAGCATGGCATTCGGGTGAATGCCGTCGGCTCGGGGGACGTTGTGACCAACATCCTCAACGATGTGGTGGAAGACGGTCCGGCGTTTCTGGCCCAGCACGGCGAGAACGCGCCGATCGGTCGTGCGGCTCAGCCGCAGGAGATTGCCGAAGTGGTTGCCTTCCTGGCGTCCGAGCGGGCGAGTTTCATGGTTGGCGCCGTGGTCATGGTCGATGGCGGCATGACGGTGACGGCTGGCTGACCAGCCAGCGGGCATGCGCTGCGCCTGCCCGCCCGCTGGCGCAGCGCACGCCCCTCGGAGGATCGTGCGCAGGGCTGTTCCTCGGTGGTTTCAGTTTGCCTCAGTCCGGCAACCTGACCTTTTTCTTCGCGCTGAACAGATTCCAGCTCGACACGAACAAAGCCGCCACCAGCGGACCGATCACGAAGCCGTTGAGGCCCAGCAGGGCCAGGCCACCGAGGGTGGAAATAAGGATCAGGTAGTCGGGCATACGGGTGTCCTTGCCGACCAGGATGGGGCGTAGGATATTGTCCACCAGGCCGATTACCAGCACGCCGAACAGGGTAAGGACAACGCCTTGCAACAGGCTGCCGCTGAACATCAGGTAGATGGCCACCGGCGCCCAGATGATGCCGGCCCCGGCTGCCGGCAGCAGCGACAGGAAGGCCATCAGCACGCCCCACAGCAGCGGGCTGTAGATGCCCAGCACCCAGAAGATCAAGCCACCAAGTGCGCCCTGTATCGCGGCGACCACCACGTTGCCCTTGACCGTGGCGCGCACCACGCGGGTGAATTTGATCTGCAGGCGGCGTTTGGTCGTATCAGCTAAAGGAATAGCGGTGCGAATTTTGCGCACCAGCTGCTTGCCGTCGCGCAGCAGGAAGAACAGCAGGTACAGCATGACGAAGAAGTCGATGAAGAACTCGAACGTGCCCTGGCCGATGGCGAAAACCTTGGTCGCCAGATACTGACTGCCGACCAAGGCGCCATCGGAGATTTTTTCGCGCAGGCCGTCCAGGTCGCTCACCCCGACGCGGTCGAGCTGTTCCTGTATCGACGGCGGCAACATCTGGATGGCACTGGTGACGTAGCTGCCGATGTCCAGTTCGCCGGACTCCAGCTTCTGATAGAGAGACGCGCCTTCGGCGACCACGGCTGAGGTGATGAAGATCACCGGCAGAATCGCCACCAGCAGGCAGATGATCGATGTCAGCAGGGCAGCCAGGTTGCTGCGCCCACCCGTGCGGCGAATCAGGCGCTCCTGCAGCGGGGCGAACACCACGGCGAGGACCATGCCCCAGAACACCGCGCCATAGAAGGGCAGCAGGATCCAGAAGAAGGCGACGGTCACCAGCACGAGCAGCAGGATGAAGGCTTTCTGTTCGAAGGTCGGGTTCTGCATATCGGGTCCGCTGGGAGTGGGCATGCCCGTTAGTCCCCCGAAGCTCTGGCAAAGTGCCCACGAATTCGTCATTGGCAAATCGCTCATTCCCGCGTTGTGGCTGATTCCATTTCAGGCGGGTGGGGAGGGCTTGACAGCTCTGGGATACTGGAGAGCGTAAGGACGATTATTCGACGGAGGATTTGCCATGCGTGACGAGGAAATCAAGGCGCTGTTCGACCAGCAGGCGGCAGGTTACGACCAGCAATGGGCAGGAATGGCACCGATTCGCGAAGCGCTGTACTTGCTGCTCGATGCGTTGTTAGTTGCTCTGCCGGCCGACGCACGGATTCTCTGCGTAGGCGCCGGCACCGGTGCGGAGATCGCTCATCTGGCCGAGCGTTTTCCCGGTTGGCGCTTCACCGCGCTCGACCCGTCCGGGGCGATGCTGCAGGTGTGCCGTCAGCGTGCGGAGCGCGGCGGCTTTGCCCATCGTTGCGACTTTCACGAGGGGTATCTGGAAACCCTGGCGGCAGGTCAGGCCTATGATGCTGCCACCTGCTTTCTGGTGTCGCAGTTTTTCACCGACGCGCAGGCGCGTACCGGTTTCTTCGGCCAAATCGCTCAGCGCCTGAAGCCGGGCGGGCTGCTGGCCAACGCCGACCTGGCATCGGACATCCACTCAGCAGCCTACGAGGTGCTGCTGCCTGGCTGGATGACGCTGATGTCATCGGCCGGCGTCGACGCGCAGATGCTGGAGCGGGCGCGTGCGGCCTATGCGCGCGACGTGGCGGTGCTGCCGGCGCCGCAGGTGGCCGGCATCATCCAGGCAGGCGGTTTTACGGCGCCGACGCCGTTCTTCCAGGCCGGGCTGATGCACGGCTGGATTTGCCGGCGCGCGATGAACACATAAGGCCTGCGCGGTCATTCGTGGCGCGTGCTGCCCTCGCGGTCGCGCGGGTAGCGGCGGTTGAAGGGGAAGGGCGGTAGCCAGGCCTCGCGGCGGATGGTCCAGAGTTCGTAGGTGGGAGTGAAGCGGTCCGGCTCGTCCAGCGAGCCGACATTCACTTCGATTTCATCCGCCGAGCGCCCGAACACCGATGAGCCGCAGCGCGGACAGAAGTGGCGGCCGGCGTACTGGCCGGTTTCGCCCTCTATCTTCACCGCGTCCTGCGGGAATATCGCCGAGGTATGGAAGAGGGCGCCATGGTGCTTGCGGCAATCCATGCAGTGACAGACGCCGACCCGATAAGGCTGGCCGCTGGTTTCGAAACGTACCTGGCCGCAAAGGCAGCCGCCGGTGAAACGATCCATATGCTCGTCCTCCTGAGGTTGGCATGCAGGAGCTGAAAACATAGCAGGCGATGGCGGGAGGGCTAGAGGCGATCCAGCTCGTGCTCGATCTTCGCCCATTGCGACTTCAATGCCAGGCGCAAGTAAGCGACAAAGAGCCGGTCGCGCAGACGGCGCAGCGCCGAGTTATCGCGAGCGGCGCGGGCGCTGTCGATGGTTTCGCTGAGCCAGGTACTGCCGAAGCCGGTCCAGATGGGTGGGATGGGCGCAAGCAGGTTGGAGTAGCACGCGGGCGCGACATCCTCGTAGAAGGCTGCTTGCGCTATGGCGCGGTCATAGCTTTGCAACTGACGAGCGATCCAGGCGTAGTCGATTTCGTTGTCGACGAATACCTCCGACAACACCGCCCACAGCTGGATGCGTTCTTCGCGAGTCATGAGCCTTCGAATACCTGTAGCGCCGTGCCGAGACTGTATAGGGTCGCGCGCCGCCTGACCATCGGCGACGGGCTGCTGCTAAGGCGCGGCGGCATGTATCATCGGGCGCATAGTTGCGCGGCTCGATCTGCCTGTGGGCGTCGGCGCAAACGTACAGCTTTTGTATTTGGGGCCGGTGACGGCCGGCCCGTCCTCTGCGAGTGATGACACCATGATCGAGGTAACCGAAGTTTCCATCGCCGAGCTGCGTGCCGCGCTGGAGTCCGGCCGCGCCACGGCGGTCGAGTTGGTCAAGGCCTACCTGGCGCGTATCGATGCCTACGATGGCCCGGACACGCCAACCAAACTCAATGCGGTGGTGGTGCGCAATCCCGAGGCACTGAAGGAAGCCGAGGCTTCCGATGCACGCCGCGCCCGTGGCGAAACCCTCGGTCCGCTCGATGGCATCCCTTACACCGCCAAGGACAGCTACCTGGTCAAGGGCCTGACAGCGGCTTCCGGCAGCCCGGCATTCAAGGATCTGGTGGCCCAGCGCGACGCCTTCACCATCGAGCGCCTGCGCGCCGCCGGTGCCATCTGCCTGGGCAAGACCAACATGCCGCCTATGGCCAATGGCGGCATGCAGCGTGGCGTGTATGGCCGCGCTGAAAGCCCTTACAGTGCCGATTACCTGACTGCCCCCTTCGCCTCCGGCTCGTCCAACGGCGCCGGCACGGCCACCGCGGCCAGCTTCTCGGCCTTCGGCCTGGCCGAGGAAACCTGGTCCAGCGGGCGCGGCCCAGCCTCGAACAACGGCCTGTGTGCCTACACGCCGTCGCGTGGGGTGATCTCGGTGCGCGGCAACTGGCCGCTGACGCCGACCATGGACGTGGTAGTGCCCTACGCCCGCACCATGGCCGATCTGCTGCAGGTGCTCGACGTGGTGGTGGCCGATGACCCGGACACCCGTGGCGACCTGTGGCGCATGCAGCCCTGGGTGCCGATCCCCAAGGCTTCCGATGTGCGCCCCGAGTCCTACCTGGCGCTCGCCGCCAAGGCCGACGCGCTCAAGGGCAAACGCCTGGGCATGCCGAAGATGTTCATCAACAAGGACGAGTTAGCCGGCACCAGCGAGTCGCCCGGTATCGGCGGGCCGACTGGCCAGCGTATCCACACCCGGCCGACGGTGATCGCCCTGTGGGAAGCCGCGCGTCAGGCACTGGAAGCGGCGGGCGCCGAGGTGGTGGAGGTGGATTTCCCGCTGGTATCCAACTGCGAGGGTGACCGCCCCGGCGCGCCGACCGTGTTCAATCGCGGCATCGTCACCCCGGAGTTCCTGCATGACGAGTTGTGGGAACTGAGCGGCTGGGCCTTCGACGATTTCCTGCGCGCCAATGGCGACCCGAAACTCAACCGCCTGGCCGATGTCGATGGCCCGCAGATCTTCCCCCATGACCCCGGTACGCTGCCGAACCGCGAGGGCGACCTGGCAGCGGGCATGGACGAGTACGTCAACATGGCCAAGCGCGGCATCAAGCCCTGGGATCAGATCGCCACGCTGCCCGATGGCCTGCGCGGCCTGGAGCAGATTCGCAAGATCGATCTGGAAGACTGGATGGATCAACTCGGCTTGGATGCTGTGCTGTTTCCCACTGTGGCCGATGTGGGCCCGGCCGATGCCGACGTCAACCCGGCTTCCGCCGATATCGCCTGGAGCAATGGCGTGTGGGTCGCCAATGGCAACCTGGCGATCCGTCACCAGGGCATACCGACCGTCACCGTGCCGATGGGCGTGATGGCCGATATCGGCATGCCGGTGGGCCTGACCTTTGCCGGCCGTGCTTACGATGACAATGCACTGCTGCAACTGGCGGCGGCTTATGAGTCGACCGGCAACAAGCGCCAGGTGCCGCCGCGTACGCCGCCGTTGGGTTGATCAAACCCTGTCGTTTAGGAGCGAGCTCTGCTCGCGAAGCGCTTTTCGCGAGCAGAGCTCGCTCCTACAGAAGAACAGCGACCAGCCGCTGACTGCCTTGTAGGAGCGGCTTTAGCCGCGATCGCCGCTGAGAGCGTCGCCGCTAAAGCGCCTCCCACGGTCCGTGGCGCTCCAAGATCCGATACGTAGGGCGTGCGCAACGCGCCATTCTGGCGGGTTTCACCCGCCCTACAGAAGAACAGCGACCAGCCGCTGACTGCCTTGTAGGAGCGGCTTTAGCCGCGACTGTTGTAGAGCTTGTCGCCGCTAAAGCGCCTCCCACGGTCCGTGGCGTTCCACGATCCGATACGTAGGGCGGGTGCAACCCGCCACGGCAGCAATGGCGGGTTACACCCGCCCTACGATTCACTCGTTCCCTACCGCCGCAAATCCACCGCCGGGACGCCCTGACCATCGAACAGCTGGCTCGGCTGGCTGGGCAGGATGCTTGGGCGGCCGTCGTTGGTGCCGCCATTGCCGATGATGCGGATATCGCTGTACTTCTTGCCGGAAAGCGCCGCCAGGCCGGCGCCATCACGCACTACCGTGGGCCGCAGGAAGACCATCAGGTTGCGCTTGATATGCGAGTCGCGAGTCGAGCGGAACAGACCGCCGAGCAGAGGGATATCGCCCAGTAGCGGCACCTTGGAGATGGCCTGGGTGACGTCGTCCTGAATCAGGCCGCCAAGCACGATCACCTGGCCGTCGTCGGCGAGGATGGTGCTCTTGATCGAGCGCTTGTTGGTCACCAGGTCGACCGCCTGGGCGTTGAGCCCGGTGCTGGGGGCGATGGAGGAGATTTCCTGCTCGATCTCCAGGCGCAGGGTGGCGCCCTCGTTGATATGCGGGGTGACCTTGAGGGTCACGCCGATATCCTTGCGCTCGATGGTGGTGAAGGGGTTGCCGGCGCCCGAGGCATCGGTGGTGTAGGAGCCGGTCTGGAAGGGTACGTTTTGCCCCACCAGAATCTCTGCCTTCTGGTTGTCCAGGGTCAGCAGGCTAGGCGTGGACAGCAGGTTGCTCTTGCTGTTGGCCGACAGCGCTGTGATCAGTGCGCCGAAACTGTCACTGCCGATACCGATGATGGCACCGTCGGGCAGGGTGGTATTTTCGGGTATCTCGCCGCTTTGCAGAATCTGCAGCACGGTGCCGACCGACAGGCCGGTACCGCCGAAATTCACCCCGCCCAGGCCACCTGTCCGGCCGCGGGCGTCCACCGCCCACTGCACGCCGAGGGCATCGGTGATGTCGCCGGAGACCTCGACGATGGCAGCCTCGACCATCACCTGCGCGCGCGGTACGTCAAGCTGACGCACGATGTCTTCGAGGGTCGCGACCAGGTCGGGCTCGGCCAGCAGCACCAGGGCGTTGAGGCTCTCGTCGGCGCGGATGAGGATATTCGACTGTCGACCGGTGGTTTCGCTGCCTTCCTGAGTCTTCAGCCCTTCGGAGATTTCCCCGAGGGTTTCGGCCAGGGATTTAGCGTCGTTGTGGCGCAGGCGAATCACTCGCGTATTGGCCGAGCGGCTGCTAGGGCTGTCCAGCGAACGGGCGAGGTCGGCCAGTTTGCTGCGGGCCTCCGGTGGGCCGAGCAGAATCAGGCGGTTGGTGCGGGCATCGGCCACCACCTGCGTGGCGCTGGTGCCCTTGGCCTGGCCGCGGGCGATGGAGGCGTTTAGCACTTCGGCGGCGTCCATCACCCAGGCGTGCTGCAGGGTAACCACGCTGAAGTCCTGTGCGCCGCTTTGGTCGAGCTGGCGCATCAGGTCTTCGATGCGTGCGATGTTGGCGCTGCGGTCGCTGATGATCAGCGCATTGGACGAGGTGACGGCCGCCAGGTGGCCATACTGCGGCACCAGCGGGCGGATCAGCGGGATCAGCTCGGCCACTGGCGCGTGCTGCACCTGAATCAGCCGGGTTTCCAGGCGATCCGGCGCCGGGCGGCCGGCATCGGCTTCGGCCTTGGCTTCGGCGTTGGGCACGATGCGCGCCTGGTCGCCCTGGGTCAGCACGCTGAAGCCATGGGTGGCCATCACCGAGAGGAACAGCTGATAGACCTCGGACAGCCCCAGCGGCGTGCTCGATACCACATTGACCTGGCCCTTCACGCGCGGATCGACGACGAAGGTCTGCCCGGTGATGCTGGCGATCTGGTCGATGAATTCGCGAATGTCGGCGCCTTTGAGGTTGATGGTCCAGCTTTCCTCCTGCTGATTGGCACTGGCCGGAACCTGTTCGATCTGCGCGAGCAGGGGCAGGGGAGCAGTGGCCAGGCCGGCGGCGAGGAGGGCAAGAGTCAGTCGGCTTCGGAGAACATGCATCGGGTCAGTCGCTTTCCATGGGCTGTTCGGCGGGCGTTTCCTCAGGCGCGGTGCCAGAGGCTTCCATCTGTTCGCGCAGCTCTTGCATGCGCTGGCGCAGTTGTTCGAGGTTGTCTTGGTCGAGTTGATCGAGCTGTTGCAGCGAGTCGTCGGGGCTGGTTTCGACCGGTGGCGTATAGCTGTATTGGCCGCTTTGCTGGCGCGGGAAGGTGAGGCTTTCACGGCGGCCGTTGCGCAGCAACTCGACGCGGTCGGCATACACGGCGTCCAGGCGCACGCCGTTGTCCACATCCATGCCGACGCTATAGCGCTGTGCGCTCTGACCGTGGCGCTGGATCAGCGCGCTGGAGCGCTGCGGGTCACTGTGAACGAAGCTGCCGAGCAGGGTCAGTTGCAGGTTGGTGGCCGGTGGCGGGCCGCCGTCGACCTGGCGTGGTGTACCGAACAGCTGGGCGATGGGCGCCTGGGCGCGTTGTTCGGGTGTGGGTGCGCTCTGAGCGGTGGGCGGCTGATCGGGGGCGCGCACCAGGCGCAGCAATTCGGCGCTCTGCCAGGCCAGGCTGACGCTCAGGGCGATCAGCACGAGCATGCCGATCAGGCTTGGGGCATTGTCCTTGAGGCGCTGGGAAAGGGCCGGGATGGGCAAAGGCGTTACTCCGCAAACGACGATTTAATTCTTCTTATGGTCCGGGGCGTCGCGCGCTGATCATAGCAGCCTGGGCAAGCTTGGCATCCTCAGAATAGGTTGGGTGTGCAGATCTAGGCAATGTGCTAAAGATAATCGAATAAAACATACAAGAAGACCGTCTCAGAGGTGGCCCATTGGGCCAGGCAGTCAGATTAGGCTGTACTACCGGGACAAGGTTCTGCTCTAAGGTCACGCATGAACGCTTCGTTGCTCGAAACTCCGCTGCGCCGCCTGCCCTTCAGCTTCGCCAAGCGTCATGGCGTGGTGTTCGTCATGCATGACGGCCGCGCCAGCCTGGCTCATCGCGCCGACTGCGACCTGGTCGCATTGGCCGAAGCGCAGCGTTTTGCCGGGCGCCGTCTACCGCTGCAGGTGCTCGGCACTCACGAATTCGCCCAAGCGCTGGGCGCCGCCTATCAGCACGATTCCGCTTCCATGCAGCTGGCCGAGGATATCGGCGGCAGCCTCGATCTGGCCTCGCTGGCCGATCAGGTGCCGGAAACCGAAGACCTGCTGGAGCAGGAAGACGACGCGCCGATCATCCGCCTGATCAACGCGATTCTCGGCGAAGCGATCAAGGAAAACGCCTCCGATATCCACCTGGAAACCTTCGAGAAACGCCTAGTGGTGCGCTTTCGTGTGGACGGCATCCTGCGCGAGGTGCTCGAACCCCAGCGCGAGCTGGCCGCCTTGCTGGTGTCACGGGTCAAGGTCATGGCGCGCCTGGATATCGCCGAGAAGCGCGTGCCGCAGGATGGGCGCATCTCGCTCAAGGTCGGCGGACGCGAGGTGGATATTCGCGTCTCCACGCTGCCGTCGGCCAATGGCGAGCGGGTGGTGTTGCGCCTGCTCGACAAGCAGGCCGGGCGCCTGTCGTTGCAGCATCTGGGCATGCGCGGCGAGGATCGCGCGCTAATGGAGCAGACCGTGCGCAAGCCGCACGGCATCCTGTTGGTCACCGGGCCCACCGGTTCGGGCAAGACCACCACGCTGTACGCCAGCCTGGTCAGCCTCAACGACCACACGCGCAATATCCTCACCGTCGAAGACCCGATCGAATATCACCTCGAAGGCATCGGCCAGACCCAGGTCAACACCAAGGTGGATATGACCTTTGCCCGTGGCTTGCGCGCCATCCTGCGCCAGGACCCGGACGTGGTGATGGTCGGCGAGATTCGTGACAAGGAGACCGCCGAGATCGCCGTACAGGCCTCGCTGACCGGCCATCTGGTGCTGTCGACCCTGCATACCAACAGCGCCATCGGCGCCATTACCCGACTGGTGGACATGGGCGTGGAGCCCTTCCTGCTGTCGTCCTCCTTGCTGGGCGTACTGGCCCAGCGTCTGGTGCGCGTGCTGTGCCCGGCATGCAAGGAACCTTACCCGGCCGACGCGGCCGAATGCGCGTTGCTCGGTGTGCCGACAAGCCCGCCTCCGACCCTGTATCACGCCCGCGGCTGCGCCCATTGCCATCAACAGGGCTATCGCGGGCGTACCGGCATCTACGAGCTGGTGGTGTTCGACGAGACCATGCGCACTCTGGTGCACAGCCGCGCTTCCGAGCAGGACATGACTCGTCATGCCCGCACTTTGGGGCCGAGCATCCGTGACGATGGCCGGCGCAAGGTGCTGGAAGGGGTGACCACGGTCGAGGAAGTGCTGCGCGTGACGCGGGAAGAATGATGAGGATCACCGGTTTTGCGTCTGCGATGCCCTCTGTGGGAGCGGTCTTGACCGCGAATTGGCGACCCGCTGCCGATTTGGCCACCTTCAATGGATATACGAGCTAGCCATGGCCGCCTTTGAATATATCGCCCTGGATGGGCGCGGCCGCCAGCAGAAGGGCGTGCTCGAGGCCGACAGCGCACGTCAGGTGCGCCAGTTGTTGCGCGAGCGGCAGTTGGCACCGCTGGAGGTCAAGGCCACTCGCAGCCGCGAGCAGAGCAGTGGCGGGGCGCGCCTGGGTCTTGCTCGGGGTCTGTCGGCGCGCGATCTGGCCCTGGTCACCCGCCAGTTGGCAACGCTGATCCAGGCGGCGCTGCCCATCGAGGAAGCACTGCGCGCCGCTGCCGCTCAATCCACCAGTTCGCGTATCCAGGGCATGTTGCTGGCGGTGCGTGCCCGCGTGCTGGAAGGGCACAGCCTGGCCGGCAGCCTCAAGGAATTCCCGGCCGCCTTCCCCGAGCTGTACCGCGCCACCGTGGCGGCGGGTGAGCACGCCGGGCACCTTGGCCCGGTGCTGGAACAGTTGGCCGATTACACCGAGCAGCGCCAGCAGTCGCGGCAGAAGGTACAGCTTGCACTGCTTTATCCAGTGATCCTGATGTGCGCCTCGTTGCTGATCGTCGGCTTCCTGCTCGGTTATGTGGTGCCGGATGTGGTCAAGGTGTTCGTCGATTCCGGGCAGACATTGCCAGCGCTGACCCGGGGGCTGATCGCCCTGAGTGACTGGGTCAAGGCCTGGGGGCTGGTTGCGCTGGTCGCGCTGATATTGGCGGTGATCGCCTTGCGCGCAGCGCTGCGTGACGAGGCCTTCCGCCTGCGCTGGCACCGCTTGCTGCTGCGCCTGCCGCTGATCGGGCGGCTGGGCCGCGCCACCGATTGCGCGCGTTTTGCCTCGACCCTGGCCATTCTCACTCGTAGCGGCGTGCCGCTGGTGGAGGCGCTGGCTATTGCCGGCGAGGTGATCGGCAACCGGGTGATTCGTGGCGAGGTGCTGGTGGCCGCGCAGAAAGTGCGCGAGGGCGGCAGCCTGACTCGGTCGCTGGAGGCCACGGGGCAGTTTCCGCCGATGATGCTGCACATGATCGCCAGCGGAGAACGCTCCGGCGAGCTGGATCAGATGTTGGCGCGCACGGCGAAGAACCAGGAAAACGACCTCAGCGCGCAGATCGCCTTGCTGGTCGGATTGTTCGAGCCGTTCATGCTGGTTTTCATGGGGGCAGTGGTGCTGGTGATCGTGCTGGCCATCCTGCTGCCGATTCTTTCGTTGAACCAAATGGTGGGGTAGCAGGTGAGAAAAGCTCAGACAGGTTTCACGCTTATCGAAATCATGGTGGTGGTGGTGATTCTCGGGATTCTCGCCGCACTGGTAGTGCCGCAGGTGATGAGCCGGCCGGATCAGGCCAAGGTCACCGCCGCGCAGAACGACATCCGCGCCATCGGTGCGGCGCTGGACATGTACAAGCTCGACAACCACAACTACCCCAGCACCCAGCAGGGGCTGGAGGCGCTGGTGAACAGGCCGAGCGGCAACCCGCCGGCGAAGAACTGGAACAAGGACGGCTACCTCAAGCGCCTACCGATCGACCCTTGGGGCAATCCCTATCAATACCTGGCGCCTGGCACCAAGGGTGCCTTCGATCTCTACTCGCTCGGCGCTGACGGCAAGCAGGGCGGCAGCGACTTGAACGCCGATATCGGCAACTGGGATCTCTGACCCGATCATGTCGCCGTTCGCCTGTAGGAGTGAGTGTCGCGAGCGAAGCGTTCGACAACGCCCATGTTCGCGAGCAGAGCTCGCTCCTACAAACCTTGGTCAGCGCGGTTTCACCCTCATCGAGCTGCTGGTGGTGCTGGTCATCCTCGGCAGCCTGATCGGCCTGGCGATGTTCAGCACCGGCATCGCCGGGCCGTCGCGCGAGTTGCGTAGCGAGGCCGAGCGGCTCAGCGGGCTGATCGGCGTGCTGGTCGACGAAGCGGTGCTGGACAACCGCGAATACGGCCTGAGCTTCACCCGTGAGGGCTACCGGGTGATGCGTTACGACCCGCTGCGCGCCGAGTGGCAGGCGCTCGATAGCCAGGCCCATCGCTTGCCGGAGTGGGCCGAGTTGTCGTTCGAGGTCGAGGGCGAGGCGCTCGCTCTGCCGGCAACGAGCAGTACGGGCGCGCCGCAGCTGCTGATTCTCTCCAGCGGCGAGCTGACCCCGTTTCGCCTGCGTCTGGGCGAACGGCGGCGCAATGGCTTGCGCCTGCAATTGTCCAGCGACGGCTTTGGCCTGCCGCGTGTCGAGGAGCTGGGTGTGGGGCGCGCTGGATGAAGGGCGCGCGCGGTTTTACGCTGCTCGAGGTGCTGGTGGCGCTGGCCATCTTCGCCCTGGTCGCCGCCAGCGTGCTGACTGCCAGTGCGCGTAGCGTACGTACGGCCGCTCAGCTGGAAGACAAGACCCTGGCCATGTGGGTGGCCGACAATCGCCTGACCGAGTTGCAGCTGGCCGACACGCAACCGGCCGATGGCCGCGACCAGGGCCAGGTGGCGTTCGCCGGGCGTCGCTGGCTCTGGCAGAGCGAGATCCAGGCGACCAGCGAGCCGGCCATGCGCCGTGTGACGCTTTGGGTCGCCGCTGAGGCGCGCGGCGCTAGCGGCGATCTGCGTGAGCGGGCACTGGTCAGCCTCAGCGGCTTTCTCGGAAGTCCATGATGACGCGACGCACCCTGTGGGAGCGGCCTTGGCCGCGAAAAAAACCGGCACCACGAGCCTCGGCTGGCTTCACCCTGCTGGAGCTGCTGATCGCTATCGCCATCTTCGCCCTGCTTGGGCTGGCCACCTACCGCATGCTCGACAGCGTACTCAGCGCCGATGCCGTCACCCGTGAGCACGAGCGCCAGTTGCGTGAGTTGACCCGTGCGCTGTCAGCCTTCGAGCGCGATCTGCGCCAGGTGACGGTGCGGCCAATTCGCGATGCCTTCGGTGATGCCCAGCCGGCATTGCACAGCGATCTGGCCGATGCCACGGCGCTGGAGCTGAGCCGTGCTGGCTGGCGCAACCCGCTCGGCCAGTCGCGAGCCGAGGTGCAGCGTGTGCGCTGGCAGCTCAGTGGCGAGCAATGGCAGCGGCGTTATTGGCGTGTGCTGGACCGCGCGCAGGACAGCGCACCGCAAATCCAGCAGGCGCTTGATGGCGTCGAGTCGCTGAGCCTGCGCTACCTGGACAAGGACGGGCAGTGGCAGCCCGACTGGCCCCCGGCCAATGCGACCGGCGATGGCCTGCTTACCGAACTGCCGCGTGCGGTGGAGCTGCGCCTGCAGCATCGTCGCTATGGCGAGCTGCGTCGCCTACTACGCCTGCCTGATCTGCCGGTGCAGAACCGTAGCGGTGCGGGCGATCCGGCCGAGGCGCCACAGTCATGAAGCGCCAGAGCGGCGTAGCGCTGATCACCGTACTGCTGGTGGTCGCCGTGGTCACGGTGGTCTGCGCCGGGCTGATCGCCCGGCAGCAGCTGTCGATCCGCAGCAGCGCCAACCAGTTACACGTGACCCAGGCCTGGCACTACGCACTGGGTGGCGAGACCCTGGCCAAGGCGGTACTGGAACGAGATCTGCGCCGCGGCGATCCGCGTCAATCGGTGGATCATTCACTGGAAGCCTGGGCCAGGCCGTTAAAGTTCCCGCTGGACGAGGGCGGCGAGCTGCGTGTGCGTATTGTCGACCCCAGCGGGCGTTTCAATCTCAACAGCCTGGTGCGCCAGGGGCGCCCCAACGAGTTGGCGGTGCTGCGCCTACGTCGCTTGCTGCTGCGCCTGGGAATCGACAAACCTTATGCCGAGCGCCTGCTGGACTGGCTCGATAGCGACAGCGAACTGCAGGGCAGCAATGGCGCGGAGGATGGCCAGTACCTGCTGGCGACACCGCCATACCGTGCGGCCAACCGCGAGATCACCGACGTCTCCGAGTTGCGCCTGTTGCTGGAGATGGAGGAGGCCGACTATCGCCGTTTGCTGCCCTTCGTCAGCGCGCTGCCGAGCGAGGCGCTGCTCAACGTCAACACGGCCAGCGCCATGGTGCTTTCCAGTTTGTCCGATGGTTTGACGCCGGATGCGGCGCTGGCGCTGATCGCCGCGCGGGGCGCCGATGGCTACGCCAGCCCGGCAGCCTTTGCCGCGCAGCCTGCGCTGGCCGGGTTGGGTGAGCAGGTGGCGCAGGGGCTGGCGGTCGGCAGCCTGCATTTCGAGGTGTTCAGCGAGGTCAGCCTGGGCGAGCGCCGCGTGGTCTTGCGCAGCCTGTTGCAGCGCAGCAATGATGGTCAGGTCAGCGTCCTGGCGCGTGACCTGGGGCAGGGCGGGATGCCGCCAGCGCCGATCGAGGAAGAACAAGAATGACACCCCTATGGATTTTCCTGCCGCCCGAGGCGTGCCACGAACTGTCCGCGGACCTGCCCTTGCAGTGGGTCGCGGCAGATGACAGCCGCTCATTGAGCCTGTCCGAGGCCCTGGCGGATTTGCCCGCGCACTGGGAGCTGGTGCTGCCGGTGGAGGCCGTTACCGCATGCGCCGTGCAATTGCCGACGCAGAAGGCACGCTGGATGCGCCAGGCGCTACCGTTCGCGGTGGAGGAACTGCTCGCCGAGGACGTCGAGCTGATGCATCTGGCCCTGGGCGAGCGCCTGGACGATGGCCGACATCGGGTCTATGCCGTGCGCGCCGCCTGGCTACGTGAATGCCTGGCGCTGTTCGCCGCGCAGCCGCCACAGGCCATCCGCGTCGACGCCGACCTGCTGCCGCGCCACGGCAGCCAACTGCTCTGGCTACACTCGCGTTGGTTGCTGGGGGGCGAGGCGCCCTGGCGTCTGGCCCTGCAAGGTGATGACTGGCCGGCGCTGGCAGGGCGTTGCACGCCACCCTGCGTCGCGCGAGCGCCGGCCGGCCAGGCGCTGCCCGAGCCGGTCGATGAACGGCAACAAGTGGCGGAGGCGCATCAATGGCTGGTGCAACAGGGCGGTGGCGTCGACCTGGCGCAGGGCGCGTTCGCATTGCGCCAGAGTGCTGGGAGTTGGTTGCGCTGGCGCCCGCTGGCCGGGGTGCTGGCGCTGTGTCTGGTTTTGCAGTGGGGCTTCAATCTGGCGCAGGGCTGGTACCTGCAGCGTGAGGCCGATGCCTACGCCGCGTCCAGCGAGGCGCTGTATCGCCAGCTGTTTCCGCAGGACAACAAGCTGATCAACCTGCGTGCGCAGTTCGATCAGCATCTGGCGCAGTCTGCCCGCAGTGACAGCCCGCTACTCGGATTGCTTGCCGAGGTAGCTGCCGCTTTGAATGCCGATGGCGCTGCACAGGTGCAGGTCAACCAGCTCGACTACAGCGCGATTCGCGCCGATTTGTCGCTGCAGTTGCAGGCGCCCGGGTTCGCCGAGTTGGAACGCTTGCGCGAGCGCCTGGAGGATTCGGGGCTGTCCGTGCAGATGGGCTCGGCCAGCCGCGAGGCGGAGGGTGTCAGCGCGCGCGTGGTGATAGGAGGATGACCGGCATGTCGAAGATGGGCCTGAGCGAAAGCCTGCAACAGCAATGGCAGCGTTCACCATTGGCGCTGCGCTGGCAGACACTGCCGGCGCGTGATCGTCTGGCGCTGTTGGCGCTGGGCGTGTTCCTGTTGCTGGTGCTGTTCTACCTGGCGTTGTGGCAGCCGGCGCAGCGCCACGCACAGGACGCTCGCGCCGCGTTCGAGGAGCAGCGCGCCCTGTATGCCTACCTGCAAAGCCGTGCGCCGCAGGTACAGGGCCTTGACCAGCAGCCACGCGCCAGCATCGACCCGGCACGCCTGCAGGGTGTGGTAGCGGCCACTGCGGCCGAGCAGGGGCTGGTGATCGAGCGCCTGGATGCCGAAGGTTTTGGTGCGGTACAGGTCAACCTGCAGCCGGCGGCGTTCGCCCAGTTGTTGCGCTGGATCGAGGCGCTGGAAGGGCAGGGCATACGCGTCGAGGAAGCCGGGCTGGATCGCGCCGAGGAGAACCGCGTCATCGCGCGCCTGAGCCTGCGTGCTGGCGAGTGATCCGGTGCATCTGTTGGCAAGCAATCCCGCCACTCCCACTCCCACAAAGGCGGGAGCCCAAGTGTGGGCCACTTGGGTTCCCACCTGCGCGGGAATGACGGTTGTCGTGGAATGACGACGGCTGTTGCACGACCTGTTATCTGCGCACGGCGAAACCTACAGCCGACGGCCCTGGCGGTAACAACGCGCACCCGATTGGGCGGTTCGGGAACGTCGGCGCCCCGCTAAGGTGCCAATGATGACTTTCAATGGAACCGTGAAACGGCCCTAGCGCCCATGCTGTGGCGGTTTCGTAATTTATGGCCTGAGTATTGCTGTAGATATCCGTTTACCTTTTTCTGCTTGATCACTCCTTTTGCTAGCTGTCAATATCTGCCCTCGGCGCAGCCAGCGCTTCTGTAATTAGTTGTCGCATTGAGGAAATATCGCCTCATTGCCTGCCGCTAGAATGCCGCTCACCCAGCCAAGGCCCCTTTGCCGCTTGTCCACCACGACAGCGCAGCACCGCCTTCTACAATCCATAAAAGGCCCGGGCCCCTCACTGCCATCGATGTCATACCCAATTCGAAGGAGCAAAGAATGAAGAAGATCGCACTGCTCGGCGCCCTGGCGCTGTCCCTGATGTCGCCCCTGGCGCTGGCCGAGAAGCCGCTGCGCATTGGCATCGAGGCGGCCTATCCACCCTTCGCATTCAAGACTCCCGATGGTCAGATCGCCGGCTTCGACTACGACATCGGCAACGCCCTGTGCGAAGAAATGAAGGTCGAGTGCAAGTGGATCGAGCAGGAGTTCGACGGTCTGATCCCGGCGCTGAAGGTGCGCAAGTTCGACGCCGTGCTGTCGTCCATGTCGATCACCGAAGATCGCAAGAAGTCCGTGGACTTCACCGGCAAGTACTACGCCACCCCGGCCAAGCTCGCGATGAAAGCCGGTACCGAGCTCAAGGACCCGCTGGTCGACCTGAAAGGCAAGAAGATCGGCGTGCAGCGCTCGTCCGTGTACGACCGTTACGCCACCGACATCTTCGCTCCGGCCGGTGCCGAAATCGTGCGCTACAGCTCGCAGAACGAAGTGTTCCTGGACATGCAGTCCGGCCGCCTCGACGCCACCCTGGCCGACTCGGTGAACATCGATGACGGTTTCCTCAAGACCGACGGTGGCAAGGGCTTCGCCTTCGTAGGTCCGGACTTCACCGACGTGAAGTACTTCGGCGAAGGCCAGGGCATTGCCGTGCGCAAGGGCGACAAGGCACTGGCCGACAAGATCAGCGCCGCCATCCTGGCCATTCGCGCCAATGGCAAGTACAAGGAAGTGCAGGACAAGTACTTCGACTTCGACGTTTACGGCGAGTAAACGCTTCGAGGCAGATTGAAGTGGCACTAACCTTTGCCGAGGTTGTGCCACTTTTTTCTTGGTTAATCCTGTAGAGCAGCTGCCTGTTCGCCTGTACTGGCGTTCAGGTGTTGTACGCCGCTTGGGCGACATCATTTTCCTTTGTGCTATACGGCGCCATCGCGGTGCCTGAGAGGTATTGGCGCATGCTTCAAGGCTACGGCTCGACCATTCTCGATGGTGCCTGGCTTACCGTGCAGTTGGCGCTGCTGTCGATGGCGGTCGCCGTCGCGCTTGGCCTGCTCGGTGCGGCTTTTCGTCTGTCACCGGTGAAATGGCTGGCCCTGATGGGCGAGACCTACGCCACGGTGATTCGCGGTATTCCCGAACTGGTGTTGATTCTGCTGATTTTCTTCGGCGGTCAGGACCTGGTGAACCGCATCGCCCCGCTGCTGGGGCATGAGGATTACATCGATATCAATCCATTCGTGGCGGGTGTCGGCACGCTGGGCTTCATCTACGGTGCCTATCTGTCGGAAACCTTCCGCGGCGCCTTCATGGCCATCCCCAAGGGGCAGGGCGAGGCAGGCATGGCGTATGGCATGAGCCCGCTGCGGGTGTTCTTGCGCATCCTCGTGCCGCAGATGATCCGCCTGGCGATTCCCGGCCTGACCAACAACTGGCTGGTGCTGGTCAAGGCCACCGCGCTGATCTCCCTGGTCGGCCTGCAGGACATGATGGCCCGCGCCAAGAGCGCTGGTGATGCGACGCGCGAGCCATTCACCTACATCCTCCTGGCGGCAGCCGTGTACCTGGCGATCACCAGTGTCTCGCTGCTGGTGTTGCGCTATCTCGAGCGCCGCTATTCGGTCGGCGTGAAAGCCGCCGAGCTCTGAGGGAGTGACCATGCTTTTCGATTACAACGTGGTACTCGACAGCCTGCCGCTGTATTTCGGTGGCGTGCTGGTGACCCTCAAGCTGTTGCTCATTGCGCTGGCCGTGGGCCTGTTGCTGGCAGTGCCGCTGGCGATCATGCGGGTGTCCACGCAGAAACTGATCAACTTCCCGGCGTGGCTCTACACCTATGTGATCCGTGGCACGCCGATGCTGGTGCAGTTGTACCTGCTGTACTACGGCCTGGCCCAGTTCGAGAGCGTGCGCGAGAGTTTCATGTGGCCTTACCTGTCCAGCGCCACCTTCTGTGCCTGTCTGGCCTTCGCCATCAATACCAGTGCCTACACGGCTGAGATCCTAGCGGGCAGTCTCAAGTCCACGCCGCACGGCGAGATCGAGGGGGCCAAGGCCATGGGCATGTCGCGCAGCAAACTGTATCGGCGCATCCTGCTGCCGTCTGCGTTGCGCCGCGCGCTGCCGCAGTACAGCAACGAGGTGATCATGATGCTGCACACCACGAGCCTGGCCTCGGTGGTGACCCTTATCGACATCACCGGTGCTGCCAAGACCGTCAGCTCGCAGTACTACCTGCCATTCGAAGCCTACCTCACTGCCGGCCTGTTCTACCTGGCGCTGACCTTCATCCTGGTGCGCCTGTTCAAGCTGGCCGAACGCCGCTGGCTGGCCTACCTGGCGCCGCGCAAGGCCTGATGCCATGACGATTCAAGAGACCCCGAACATGTACAAACTCGAAGTTCAGGACCTGCACAAGCGCTACGGCAGCCATGAGGTGATCAAGGGCGTGTCCATGGCGGCCAAGGCCGGCGACGTGATCAGCATCATCGGCTCCAGCGGCTCGGGCAAGAGCACCTTCCTGCGCTGCCTGAACCTGCTGGAGCAGCCGCATGCCGGCAAGATTCTGCTCAACGGTGAAGAGCTGAAGCTGGTGCCAGCGAAGGACGGTTCGTTGCGCGCCGCCGATGCCAGGCAGTTGCAGCGCATGCGCTCGCGCCTGGCCATGGTGTTCCAGCACTTCAACCTGTGGTCGCACATGAGCGCCCTGGAGAACGTGATGGAGGCGCCGGTGCATGTGCTCGGCGTGAGCAAGGCCGAGGCCCGCGACAAGGCCGAGCACTACCTGGCCAAGGTTGGCGTGGCGCATCGCAAGGATGCCTACCCGGCGCACATGAGCGGTGGCGAGCAGCAGCGCGTGGCCATTGCCCGTGCTCTGGCGATGGAGCCGGAGGTGATGCTGTTCGACGAGCCGACTTCGGCACTCGACCCGGAGTTGGTCGGAGAAGTGCTCAAGGTGATGCAGGACCTGGCCACCGAAGGCCGCACCATGGTGGTGGTGACCCACGAGATGGGGTTTGCCCGCGAGGTGTCGAATCAGCTGGTGTTCCTGCACAAGGGGTTGGTGGAAGAGCGCGGTTGCCCGAAGGAAGTGCTGGCCAATCCGCAATCCGAGCGGCTCAAGCAGTTCCTTTCCGGTAGTCTCAAATAATAAGAAGCTAGACTGCGCACTGAACCGGTGCACAGCGGACCTTGAACAGACACTAATGACCCCCCATCGAATTGGCTTTTTGTACTGGCCTGGCACCAAGGCTTTGACTCTGTCTCTGGCGGAGGAGGCCTTGCGCGTCGCCCAGCGGGTGCATCCGGAAGTTGTGTACGAGCTGGTGTTCCTTCAGGCCGAGCCGCTGGCGGCCGGTGACTGGCGTCTACCGGGCGAGCCCTGGGCCGGGCACCTGGACGGGCTGGACAAGCTGTTCCTGCTTGCCGATGCGCCACCAGCGCAGGTGTCCGCCGGCCTGGCGGCTGCGCTCAAGCAGCAGGTGCGTAGCGGTTGCGTGATTGGCGGGCTGTCTGCCGGGGTCTATCCGCTGGCCCAGCTTGGTTTGCTCGATGGCTATCGCGCCGCGGTGCACTGGCGTTGGCAGGATGATTTCTCCGAGCGCTTCCCCAAGGTTATCGCCACCAGCCATCTGTTCGACTGGGATCGTGATCGCCTGACCGCCTGCGGCGGCATGGCCGTGCTCGATCTGCTGCTGGCGCTGCTGGCGCGCGACCACGGTGCCGAACTGGCTGGTGCGGTGAGCGAGGAACTGGTGGTCGAGCGCATTCGCGAGGGCGGTGAGCGTCAGCGCATTCCGTTGCAGAATCGCCTGGGCTCCAGCCACCCGAAGCTGACCCAGGCCGTGCTGCTGATGGAGGCCAATATCGAGGAGCCGCTGACCACCGACGAGATCGCCCAGCACGTGTGCGTGTCGCGTCGGCAGCTGGAGCGCATCTTCAAGCAGTATCTCAATCGTGTGCCCAGCCAGTACTACCTGGAGCTGCGCCTGAACAAGGCGCGCCAATTGCTGATGCAGACCAGCAAGTCGATCATCCAGATTGGCCTGTCCTGCGGGTTCTCCTCGGGGCCGCACTTCTCCAGCGCCTACCGCAACTTCTTCGGCGCCACGCCGCGCGATGACCGCAATCAGCGCCGCAGCAACAGCCCCTTCGAGCTGACCCCCAGCCCCGTCGAGCGCGGTTGATTCGTCTCGTAGGCGCGAGCTGTAGCCCGGATGAAATCCGGGGGTATCTGACGTCGATCCCGGATTTCATCCGAGCTACGCAAGCGAGCGTTTCGATACCGACCGGTCAAGCTGCGGAGATTTTTCCCCGCGGCGTGCTCCTAGCAGCGATCTGCGATTAAACTGCGCCTTTCCGACGCTTTCTGTCGCTTGGACGAAAACCCGCGGAAAACCTGGGGTGGCGCTGTAAGAAGTTGTCGCATGGCGACAATGCCGGCCCTGATTCAGTCCCTACAATCCTTGCATTCCCAGTCGTTTCGGGCGTTTCGCCGCCTGCCTGCGACCGGTATTTCTCATCAGGAGAGCTTTGATGTCCGTTCAGCACGATGCGGTGCAACGCGCCGACTTCGACCAGTTCATGGTCCCCAACTACGCCCCTGCTGCCTTCGTCCCTGTGCGCGGCCTGGGTTCGCGAGTCTGGGATCAGAGCGGCCGAGAGCTGATCGACTTCGCCGGCGGCATCGCCGTCAACGTGCTGGGCCACTGCCACCCGGCGCTGGTCGCGGCGCTGACCGAGCAGGCCAATACCCTGTGGCACATCTCCAACGTCTTCACCAACGAGCCGACCCTGCGCCTGGGCAAGAAGCTGGTCGAGGCGACCTTCGCCGAGCGCGTGTTTTTCTGCAACTCCGGCGCCGAGGCCAACGAGGCCGCGTTCAAGCTGGCGCGTCGCGTCGCCCATGACCGTTTCGGCGCGGAGAAGCACGAAATTATCGCTGCCACCAACAGCTTCCACGGCCGCACCCTGTTCACCGTCAGCGTCGGTGGCCAGCCGAAGTACTCCGACGGTTTCGGGCCGAAGATCCAAGGCATCACCCACGTGCCGTACAACGATCTGGAAGCGCTGAAAGCGGCCATTTCCGACAAGACCTGCGCCGTGGTGCTGGAGCCGATTCAGGGCGAGGGTGGTGTGCTGCCGGCGGACAAGGCCTACCTGGAAGGCGCTCGCGAGCTGTGCAATGCGCACAACGCGCTGCTGGTGTTCGACGAGGTGCAGAGTGGCATGGGCCGTACCGGCGAGCTGTTCGCCTATATGAACTACGGCGTGGTGCCGGACATTCTCTCCAGCGCCAAGAGCCTGGGTGGCGGTTTCCCCATCGCGGCGATGCTCACCACCACCGAGCTGGCCAAGCATTTCGCGCCGGGCACCCACGGCACCACTTATGGCGGCAACCCGCTGGCCTGTGCGGTCGGTGAGGCGGTGTTGGACATCGTCAACACCCGCCAGACGCTGGATGGCGTCAAGGCCAGGAGCGAACAGTTCAAGACCCGTCTGCTGGCGCTGGGCAAGCAGTACGGCCTGTTCGAGCAGGTGCGCGGCATGGGCCTGCTGCTCGGCTGCGTGCTCAATGCCGAGTGGGTGGGCAAGGCCAAGCAGGTGCTCGACGCGGCCACGGCTGAAGGCCTGATGGTTCTGCAGGCCGGCCCGGACGTGGTGCGTTTCGCCCCGAGCCTGGTGGTCGACGAGGCCGATATCGAAGAGGGCCTGGCCCGTTTCGAGCGTGCGCTGGGCAAACTGACGACGGCCTGAGTCTTCGTTGACATGCTGTGGGAGGGGCTTTAGCCGCGACAATCGCCGCTGAAGCGTTTCCCGCGGCTGTCCGCCCGACCCTGACTACGAATCTTGCAGCTTCCGTGTTTAGAAGGAGTGACCCATGCTGGTGATGCGCCCTGCGCAAATGGCGGACCTGGCGGATGTGCAGCGACTGGCTGCCGACAGTCCGGTGGGGGTCACTTCATTGCCGGACGATGCAGGCCGGCTGGGCGACAAGATCGCCGCATCGGAGGCATCCTTCGCCGCCGAAGTCAGTTTCAATGGTGAGGAAAGCTACTTCTTCGTCCTCGAGGACACCGACAGCGGTCGACTGGTCGGCTGTTCCGGCATCGTCGCCTCGGCTGGCTATTCCGAACCCTTCTACAGCTTTCGCAACGAAACCTTCGTGCACAACTCGCGCGAGCTGAAGATCCACAACAAGATTCACGTGCTGTCGCTATGTCACGACCTGACCGGCAACAGCCTGCTCACCAGTTTTTACGTCGAGCGCCCGCTGGTCAGCAGCGTATTCGCCGAACTCAATTCTCGCGGACGCCTGCTGTTCATGGCCGGGCATCCGGAGCGTTTCGCCGATGCGGTGGTGGTGGAGATCGTCGGCCACAGCGACGAGAGCGGCGATTCACCGTTCTGGGATTCGGTGGGGCGCAACTTCTTCGACATGACCTACGCCGAGGCCGAGCGCCTGTGCGGCCTCAAGAGCCGCACCTTCCTCGCCGAGCTGATGCCGCATTACCCGATCTACGTGCCTCTGCTCTCCGACGAGGCGCAGGAGGCCATGGGGCAGGTGCATCCGCGGGCGCAGATCACCTTCGACATCCTCATGCGTGAAGGCTTCGAGACCGATCACTACATCGATATCTTCGACGGTGGCCCGACCCTGCATGCGCGCACCTCGGGCATTCGCAGCATTGCGCAGAGCCGTCTGGTTCCGGTGAAGATCGGCGAGGCCGAGACCGGTGGTCGCCAGTATCTGGTCAGCAACGGCCAGCTGCAGGACTTCCGCGCCGTCGTCGTCGATCTCGACTGGGTGCCGGGCAAGCCTGTCACCCTGAACGCCGCGACCGCAGAAGTGCTCGGCGTGGGCGAGGGCGGCAGTGTTCGCCTGGTGGCGGTTTGAATCGAAGCGGCAGTCCCAGGCTGTAAGCCAGCCTGGCTTCTGACTTGTAGCTTGGCGCTTGAAGCCAATAGCTGATCCGGAGGATCCAATGATTGTTCGTCCCGTGCGCAGCGCCGACTTGCCGGCCCTGATCGACCTGGCTCGCAGTACCGGCGCCGGCCTGACCACGCTGCCGGCCAACGAGGAGCGCCTGGCTCATCGGGTCGGCTGGGCGGAGAAGGCCTTTCGCGGCGAGGCTGAGCGTGCCGATGCCGACTACCTGTTCGTACTCGAGGACGATGCCGGCAAGGTGGTGGGCATTTCTGCGGTGGCCGGCGCGGTCGGCCTGCGCGAGCCTTGGTACAACTACCGCGTCGGCCTGACCGTCAGTGCTTCGCAGGAACTGAACATCCATCGCCAGGTGCCGACGCTGTTCATGGCCAACGACCTGACCGGCAATTCCGAGTTGTGCTCGCTGTTCCTGCACGCCGATCACCGCAGCGGCCTCAATGGTCGATTGCTGTCGAAGGCACGTCTTCTGTTCATCGCCGAGTTTCGCGAGCTGTTCGGCGACAAGGTCATTGCCGAGATGCGCGGCATGTCGGACGACCGCGGGCGTTCGCCGTTCTGGGAAAGCCTCGGTCGGCATTTCTTCAAGATGGAATTCTCCCAGGCCGACTACCTCACTGGTGTTGGCAACAAGGCCTTCATCGCCGAGCTGATGCCCAAGTTTCCGCTTTACACCTGCTTTCTCTCCGAAGATGCGCGCGCCGTGATCGGTCGTGTGCACCCGGATACCGAGCCAGCACTGGCCATGCTCAAGGCCGAGGGTTTCAGTTATCAGGGCTATGTCGACATCTTCGACGCGGGCCCGGCCATCGAGGCGCAAACCGCGAAGATCCGTGCCGTGCGTGACAGCCAGAACCTGGTCCTGGCCATCGGCACGCCAGGCGACGACGCCGAGCAGTTCCTGGTGCACAACCGCAAGCGTCAGGACTGCCGCATTACCGCCGCGCCGGCGCGCCTGGCGGCCGGCACCCTGGTGGTCGATCCGCTGACCGCCAAGCGTCTGCGCCTTTGGGCGGGTGATCAGGTACGCGCGGTGCCGCTGGCGGCACACGGCTGAGTTATGGGTTTGTGCGGCGGCCCACGCAGGCTGCTGGAAAATGCTGGGAGTGGTAGAACAAGATGAACACTCATTACATCGCAGGTCAGTGGCAGTCCGGTCAGGGCGAGCCGCTGCAATCGCTCGATCCGGTCAGCCAAGCCGTGCTCTGGCAGGGCCAGGGCGCCACTGCTGCGCAGGTCGACGCTGCCGTTGCTGCTGCGCGCGGCGCGTTCTCGCTGTGGGCTGCGCATTCGCTGGATGGCCGTATCGCGGTGCTGGAGCGCTTCGCCGCCTGCCTGAAAACGCGTGCCGACGAAGTGGCGCGGGCGATCGGTGAAGAGACCGGCAAGCCGCTGTGGGAAGCTGCCACCGAAGTGAACAGCATGGTGGGCAAGGTTGCCATTTCCATCCAGAGCTACCGCGAGCGCACCGGCGATAAGAGCGGCCCGCTGGGCGATGCCACCGCCGTGCTGCGGCATAAACCACATGGCGTGGTGGCGGTGTTCGGCCCCTACAACTTCCCCGGTCACCTGCCCAACGGGCATATCGTGCCGGCCCTGCTGGCCGGTAACTGCGTGCTGTTCAAGCCCAGCGAACTGACGCCGAAGGTGGCCGAGCTGACCGTGCAATGCTGGATCGAGGCCGGGCTGCCCGAAGGCGTGCTCAGTCTGCTGCAGGGTGGCCGCGAAACCGGCGTGACCCTGGCCGGCCACCCCGGTATCGACGGGCTGTTCTTCACCGGCTCCAGCCGCACCGGCAACCTGCTGCATGCGCAGTTCGCCGGCCGTCCGGACAAGATCCTGGCGTTGGAGATGGGCGGCAACAACCCGCTGATTGTCGATGAGGTGGCCGATGTCGACGCCGCGGTCTACACCATCGTGCAGTCTGCATTCATTTCTGCCGGCCAGCGCTGCACCTGCGCGCGCCGTCTGCTGGTGCCGCAGGGGGAGTGGGGTGACGCCCTGCTGGCGCGGCTGGTGCAGGTTGTCGGACAGATCAAGGTCGGTCGCTTCGACGAGCAGCCAGCGCCGTTCATGGGCTCGGTGATTTCCCTGCAGGCCGCCGCGCAGCTGATGCAGGCGCAGAAGAACCTGCTGGCTGGTGGCGCCACGGTGCTGCTGGCAATGACCCAACCACAGGCGGGCGCCGCGTTGCTTACGCCCGGCATCCTCGATGTCACGGCGGTTGCCGAGCGTGCTGACGAGGAATTTTTCGGCCCGCTGCTGCAGGTGATCCGCTACGAAAGCTTCGAGTCCGCCATCGCCGAAGCCAATGCCACCGCTTATGGCCTTGCGGCGGGGCTGCTGTCCGACTCGCGCGCGCGCTTCGAGCAATTCTGGCTGCATAGCCGCGCCGGCATCGTCAACTGGAACAAGCAGCTCACCGGGGCCGCCAGCACTGCACCCTTCGGCGGTATCGGCGCCTCGGGCAATCCCCGCGCCAGTGCCTACTACGCCGCGGATTATTGCGCCTATCCGGTGGCCGGGCTGGAGAGCGAAAGCCTGGCCCTGCCCGCGACCCTGACCCCGGGAGTGACTCTGTGATGGCCGCCTATGAGATGAACTTTGACGGCCTGGTCGGGCCGACGCACAACTACGGTGGGTTGTCCTACGGCAACGTCGCCTCGCAGAGCAACAGCCAGGTGGTGTCGAGCCCCCGGGAAGCGGCCAAGCAGGGCCTGGCGAAGATGAAGGCGCTGATGGACATGGGCTTCAAGCAGGGCGTACTGGCCCCGCAGGAGCGCCCGGACGTCGCTGCGTTGCGCCGTTTGGGCTTCACTGGCAGCGATGTCGAGGTGATCCAGCGCGCTGCGCGTGAGGCCATGCCGCTGCTGGTGGCAAGCTGCTCGGCATCGAGCATGTGGACGGCCAATTCCTGCACCGTCAGCCCCAGCGCCGACACGGCGGATGGGCGCGTGCACTTCACCGCCGCCAACCTCAACTGCAAATTCCACCGCAGCATCGAGCACCCGACCACCAGCCGCGTATTGCAGGCGATGTTCGCCAATCAGGCCCATTTTGCCCATCACCCGGCGCTACCGGCCGTGGCGCAGTTCGGCGACGAGGGCGCGGCCAACCACACGCGCTTCTGCAAGGGTTATGGCGATGCCGGGGTCGAGTTCTTCGTCTATGGGCGCAGCGCCTTCGATACCCGTTACCCGGCGCCGGCACGCTATCCCGCGCGGCAGACTCTGGAGGCCAGCCAGGCCGTGGCGCGCCTGCATGGGCTGAGCGAGGCCGGCGTGGTCTATGCCCAGCAGAACCCGGCGGTGATCGATCAGGGCGTGTTCCACAACGATGTGATCGCCGTCGGCAACGGTGAGGTGCTGTTCTATCACCAGGACGCCTTCCTCGATACCGACAAGGTTCTCGCTGAGCTGGGCGACAAGCTGGCGCGGCGTGGTGGCAATTTCCAGGCCGTGTGCGTGCCGGGCGCTGCGGTCAGCGTGCAGGACGCGGTGCGTTCCTACCTGTTCAATAGCCAGCTGCTGACCCGAGCCGACGGCAGCATGCTGCTCATCGTGCCGGAAGAGTGCCGCAACAACGCCAGCGTCTGGCGCTACCTGCAGCAACTGACTGCCAGCGGCGGGCCGATCCGCGAGGTGCGTGTATTCGACCTCAAACAGAGCATGCAGAACGGCGGCGGCCCGGCCTGTCTGCGCCTGCGCGTGGCGCTCAACGAACAGGAACTGGAGGCGGTCAATCCGGGCGTGGTGATGAGCGATGCGTTGCACGATACCCTGGTGGCCTGGGTCGACAAGCACTACCGCGACCGCCTGAGCGAAGCCGACCTGGCCGATCCGCAATTGCTGAGCGAATCGCGCACGGCATTGGATGAACTGACGCAGATCCTTAAACTGGGCTCGGTCTATCCTTTCCAACTGAACTGACCCACAGGGTGGATGTCGCTTGTTACATCCACCTCAGAACTCTCTCGGAGATTTTATGAGCGATGCGCTGCAACTGATTCTTGAAGATAACGACGGCACCCAACTGGAAACCTCCTGCAGCCGCTTCGCCGTGGTATGGCAAGGCAAGGAGTTGTGGGTCCAGGCCGTTGGTGATCAGTTGCTGATCGGTGTCGACGTGGAGGAGGGCGATACCGAGTACGCCAACCTGCTGCTGCGTCCGCAGGCCACCAACCTGGTCAGCCTGCAACTGGAGATGGAATCGGCGCTCGCCGATGACGACGATGATCATGTCCATGGCCCGGACTGCAATCATTAAGCCCTGAGGAGTATCCGATGCTTGCCCTCGGCAAACTGCTTGAACTGACCCTGGCCGGCCATGAGCCGTCGGCGAAGATTCAACTGACGCCCGATGGTACGCGTCTGCGCTGGCTGGACGAAGGCGCGCTGGAGGTGACCCCGCCTGCGGCGCGCGACAATGGCCTTGACCTGCTGCTGTCGGCCGGCATCCACGGCAACGAAACCGCGCCGATCGAATTGCTCGACCGTCTGCTGCGCGGCATCGCGCGGGGCGAGCTGCACCCTGCGGCGCGCATTCTCTTTCTGTTCGGCAACCCCGAGGCCATGCGCCGTGGCGAGCGTTACCTCGAGCAGGACCTCAATCGCCTGTTCAGTGGGCGTCACGAGCAGTCCAGCGGCTTCGAGGCCATCCGCGCCTGCGATCTGGAGCACCTAGCCGTCAATTTCTTCGGCAAGGACACCGGCCGCACGCGTCTGCACTACGACCTGCATACCGCAATCCGCGCCTCCAGGATCGAGCAGTTCGCTCTCTATCCGTGGCAAGAGGGGCGCGCGCATTCGCGTCGTGAACTGGAGCGCCTGCGCGCTGCCGGTATTGAGGCGGTGTTGCTGCAGAACAAGGCGTCGACCACATTCAGTGCCTACACCTACGCGCAGCTCGGTGCCGAAGCCTTTACCCTGGAGCTGGGCAAGGCCCGTGCCTTCGGACAGAACGAGCTGGTCAACCTCGACCTGCTGGAGAACGCCCTGCACGCGTTGATCGAAGGTCGCGAGGTGATCAGCGGCGAGCCGACGCTCGATGGCATGCAGCTGTTTTCGGTCTCGCGTGAAGTCATCAAGCACAGCGACAGCTTCCAGCTACACCTGCCGGCGGATATCGAAAACTTCACCGAGCTGGAGCCTGGCTACCTGCTCGCCGAGGATATCGCCGATACCCGCTGGATCGTCGAAGAGCAGGGCGCGCGTATCATCTTCCCCAACCCCAAGGTGAAGAACGGCCTGCGCGCCGCCATCCTGATCGTCCCTGCCGATGGTGCCGGCCTGGTGTAGCCTGAATGCAATTCTCGGCTGATTTTTTCCATCCGGCCAAGTAGCGGCGGGCTTTTGTGGGAGCGGGCTTGTCCGCGAATGGAGTGGAGAAAAACATCGCGGCCAAGGCCGCCCCCACAGCTTCATCGCTCGGATCAACCCGGGGTTCTAGCCCTTGCCCCGGATGCAATCCTCCCGGTTTTTCCAACCAGCCAAGTAACGGCGCGCTTCTGTAGGAGCGGACTTGTCCGCGAATGGCGCGGAGAAGAAACATCGCGGCCAAGGCCGCTCCCACAGCTTCGTCGCTCGGATCAATCCGGGGTTCTAGCCCTTGCCCCGGATGTAATCCTCCCGGTTTTTCCAACCAGCCAAGTAACGGCGGGCTCTTGTGGGAGCGGACTTGTCCGCGAATGGCTCGGAGAAGAAACATCGCGGCCAAGGCCGCTCCCACAGCTTCGTCGCTCGGATCAAACCGGGGGTTTCCGACCCTTGCCCCGGATGCAATCCTCCCGGTTTTTCCATCCGGCCAAGTACCGACGGGGCGCTTGTGGGAGCGGACTTGTCCGCGAATGGCGCGGAGAAGAAACATCGCGGCCAAGGCCGCTCCCACAGTTTCGTCGCTCGGATCAAACCGAGGGGTTCCCGGCCCCTTGCCCCGGATTGCATCCGGGCTACCCGCTGAAGCGCCTCCCAGGCTAATCCGCTTTTTACCTTCAACTGTACCTTTCACCGCCCGAACGAGCGCTTTAGCATGGACCTTTCGCCAAAGAACGGAAAGCCAGCCATGCCCCTGATCGACCTGCGTAGCGACACCGTCACCCAACCTACCGCCGCCATGCGCGAAGCCATGATGGCCGCCGAGCTGGGCGACGATGTGTACGGCGAAGACCCCACAGTGAACCGTTTGGAGTCCTGGCTGGCGGCCGAGCTAGGCTTCGAGGCGGCGCTGTTCGTGCCCACCGGTACCATGAGCAATCTGCTCGGTCTGATGGCGCATTGCGAGCGCGGTGACGAATATATCGTCGGTCAGCAGGCGCACACCTACAAATACGAGGGTGGCGGCGCCGCGGTGCTCGGCTCCATCCAGCCGCAGCCGATCGACGGCGAGGCCGATGGTTCGCTGGACCTGGCCAAGGTCGAGGCGGCGATCAAGCAGGACGACTTCCACTTCGCTCGCACCCGTCTGCTAGCCCTGGAAAACACCATGCAGGGCAAGGTGCTGCCCCTCGAGTATCTGGCGGCTGCGCGGGAATTTACCCGCCGCCGCGGCCTCAGCCTGCATTTGGATGGTGCACGCCTGTACAACGCAGCGGTCAAGTTGGGTGTGCCGGCACGCGAAATCACTCGGCATTTCGATTCGGTCTCGGTATGCCTGTCCAAGGGCCTTGGTGCGCCGGTCGGTTCGGTACTCTGTGGCAGTGCGGAATTGATCGCCAAGGCGCGGCGTCTGCGCAAGATGGTCGGCGGTGGCATGCGCCAGGCCGGCGTACTGGCGGCGGCGGGGTTGCATGCGCTGCAGCATCAGGTCGAGCGCCTGGCCGAGGATCACGCCAACGCGGAGCGCCTGGGCGTAGCACTGAGCGAACTGGGCTACAGCGTCGAGCCGGTACAGACCAATATGGTCTATGTGCAGCTTGGCGAGCGTGCCGGGCAGATCAAGGCCTTCATGGCCGAGCGCGGCATCGCCGTCAGCGCCGCGCCACGTCTGCGTCTGGTCATCCATCTGGACGTCAGCGCCGAGCAAATCGAGCAGGTGATCGAGGCCTTTGCCGCTTTTCGCTCGCTTTGAGTCGTAACCGCAGCGCCCGATAGGCGCTTGCTATCAACAAGGCACTAGCCGCGCGCGGTGGGCCCGATATAATGCGGCCCTTTGCAGACTGCGTGAAAACTGCTGCGCTCGGTCATGCTGCGTTAAAAACCGGCTCAGAATGCTCATTTACACCCGTAAACTGCGCTTCTTCTCCGTTTTTTGCCTTGCCTGACCTTCGCTCGCTACGTTTTCACTTTGTCTGCTTCGCCGGCTTTGCCGTGGCCGCCTGATTCCGTGGATATCCCTATGAAAAGCGCAGAAATCCGTGAAGCCTTCCTGAGCTTCTTCGAAGAAAAAGGGCACACCCGTGTCGCTTCCAGCTCGCTGATCCCGGCGAACGACCCGACCCTGCTGTTCACCAACGCAGGCATGAACCAGTTCAAGGACTGCTTCCTGGGCCTGGAAAAGCGCGCCTATACCCGCGCCACCACCAGCCAGAAGTGCGTGCGTGCCGGCGGCAAGCACAACGACCTGGAAAACGTCGGCTACACCGCGCGCCACCATACCTTCTTCGAAATGCTGGGC
>NZ_DJSX01000011.1:0-196 GCF_002439135.1 Pseudomonas sp. UBA6323
TCCGCTCCTACAAAAGCAGAGTAGCGTGTCTCCCTGTGGGAGCGGACTTGTCCGCGAGCTTTTCCTTGAGCCATCCATAACCTTTCCCGCTGACCGAGCGGCGCTGAGGTTGCCTGCTAGGAGCGGCGTTGAAGCAGGAGCCCGCTTGCGGGCGATCCGCTAATCCACCTCGTGTCATGACATTCGCGGACAAGTC
>NZ_DJSX01000011.1:373-119188 GCF_002439135.1 Pseudomonas sp. UBA6323
TCCTACAAAAGCAGAGCAGCGAGCCTCCTTGTGGGAGCGGACTTGTCCGCGAGCTTTTCCTTGAGCCATCCATAACTTTCCCGCTGACCGAGCGGCGCTGAGGTTGCCAGCTAGGCGCTGCGTTGAAGCGGAAGCCCGTTTGCGGGTGATCCGCTAATCCACTTCGTGTCATGACATTCGCGGACAAGTCCGCTCCCACAAAGCAGAGCAGCGAGCCTCCTTGTGGGAGCGGACTTGTCCGCGAGCTGTTCCTTGCCATCACACTACCTTTCCCGGCTGACGAACCCTGCGCGCTGGAGCGGGCCGCTGCCGAGCCGCATGCTGGAAGACCTGTCGGCGCTCGTGAAGGGTGGCCACTGACTACGCCTGCTCTCCTGCCCCAATCCGCCCTGCGGTCGCCTCAGCCCCCATGGCGATGCGTTTGCCTTTCCTGCCGGCCAGCACCAGCGCCTGGCCATCTCGTTGTGCGCCTGCGCGCGCCTCGCTCATCAATTGCGGAATCAGAGGGCCTTCCGGCAGGTTCTTCCAGAATCTCAGCGGCAGATGCTGCTGCATCACCGTGCGGTTGAGACGCGCCGGGTTGAAGGTGCTGCCGTAATAAGCGCGCCACAGGGCCTGGCCGTCATCCTCGGGCTGCTGCGCCCAGGCTTGCCATTGCGCTGGGCAACGGCGTTCGTGCAGCAGGTGCTGGCCATCCCAGAACACACCGTCGCGCGGCGTTGCGATCAGCCAGCTGTGCTTGCCCAGGCGCTCGGCGAAATGGCCGCTGGCCGAGGCGAGGATGTCATGAGCCGGTTCGAACCAGGCGACGAAATCCGGCGCGCCGGCAGCCTTGCTCGGTTGAAAGCGCGCGAAGGCGTGCAGATGATGGGCTTCGCGGCGCACTGTCTTGAGTCGCCGATGCAGTTCGCTGCCGTCCGCGTCGCCGGCCAGCACGGCGCTGCGCTCGCCCTGCACGAAGCGCCAAAGCACGCGGTAGAGCAGACTCCAGCGTTCCTCGCCACGGTACTGCGCAGCGCTTTCCAGTAGCTCCAGCAGTTCGGGGGATACCCGCAGGCGACCGTTCGGCTCAGGTGCAGGTTCGGCGGGCTGATCGAACAGGCCGGGCGCCGCTTCTTCGTCGAGCCACTGCAGCTGATGCGGCGCCAGGCCCTGGAGCAAGGCGCGGCGTGCGGCCTGACGCCAGGTGGTGAAGGTGCCGTCGAAGCGCAGGCTGTGCATCACCACAACGCCATCTGCGCCGGGGTATCGCGCAGTTGCTGGCGCAGCACCACGGACTCGTGTTCGGCCCGCGGTGGCCGGTAATCCTGAGTGACGATGAAGGGCTTGGCCTTCTCCAGCACGCAGCGCAGGCGGGTCAGATCTTCATAGCGGATGCGCCGTTCACGCCGAAGTGCGCCCAGGCGCCGAGCGCTGAGCACGCCGATACCGGGCACGCGGGCGATCAGCGCTTCGTCGGCACGGTTCAGATCGACCGGGAACTGCTCGCGGTTGGCCAGTGCCCAGGCCAGCTTGGGGTCGATATCCAGCGCCAGGTTGCCGGGACCAGCGAGCAGTTCCGTGGCGCTGAAGCCATAGCCGCGCATGAGGAAATCTGCCTGGTACAGGCGATGCTCTCGCAGCAGTGGCGGCGCCTCGAAGGGCACGCTTTTCGGGCTTTGCGGAATCGGGCTGAAGGCCGAGTAGTAGACGCGGCGCAGGCGATAGTCGTGGTACAGGCTTTGGGCGTTATGCAGGATGGTGCTGTCGTCGGTGGCGTCGGCGCCGACGATCATCTGCGTGCTCTGCCCGGCCGGAGCGAAGCGCGGCGCGCGGCGTTCTTCCTGAGCCTCGCGCTCGCCCTGGTGGATGCTGTGCATGGCCTGGTGGATGCTGCCGACGTTCTTTTCCGGTGCCAGGCGTACCAGGCTTGTCTCGGTAGGCAGTTCGATATTGACGCTGAGGCGGTCGGCATACAGGCCGGCTTCGGCGATCAGCTCAGGGGCGGCATCGGGGATCGTCTTCAGGTGAATATAGCCGCGGAACTGATGCTCCTCGCGCAGCAGCTTGGCGACGCGGATCAACTGTTCCATGGTGTAGTCGGCCGAACGGATGATGCCGGAGCTGAGGAACAGTCCACTGATGCAGTTGCGTTTGTAGAAATCGAGGGTCAGGGTCACCACTTCCTCGGGTGAAAAACGCGCACGCGGCACGTCGCTGGAACGGCGGTTGATGCAGTACTGGCAGTCGTACAGGCAGAAGTTGGTCAGCAGGATCTTCAGCAGCGCCACGCAGCGTCCGTCCGGCGTGTAGCTGTGGCAGATGCCCATGCCGTTGGTCGAGCCGATGCCGTCCTTGCCCTTGGAGCTGCGCTTCGGCGCGCCGCTGCTGGCGCAGGAGGCGTCGTATTTGGCGGCATCGGCGAGGATGGTGAGTTTTTCGATCAGTTGCATGGCATGCCGTAGCTATACTGTTTTTATATACAGTATATGGGCATCGTACAGCTATCAAGCAGTTCGTGAAGTCGCACCGCCCAACGGCGCGTGAAACCTTATGTCGGCGCGCTGCGTCTTACCCGGTACCTCGTTCAAGGAGTACGTCATGCAACGACAGGACACACACAGCAAGCTGATCGGTTACCTGCTGTGGATCTTTGGTTTTCTCGGTTCGCACCGCTTCTATTACGGCAAGCCGGTGACCGGCACCATCTGGTTCTTCACCCTCGGTCTGCTGTTCATTGGCTGGATCATCGACCTGTTTCTGATCCCCTCGATGGATCGCGAGGCGGACCTGCGCTTCACCGCCGGCGATACCGACTACAACGTCGCCTGGATCCTGCTGACCTTCCTCGGCGTGTTCGGCGTGCACCGCATGTATCAGGGCAAGTGGATCACCGGGATCATCTACCTGTTCACTGGCGGCCTGTTCCTGATCGGCGTGCTCTACGACTTCTTGACGCTCAACACACAGATCTCGATCCGGAATGCGCAGCGCGGTTGAGTCAGAGGCAAGTGATTTGCACGATCTGCCCCCTCTTCCATTTATTGGGGGCACGCCTAGTGGAGAGGGCTGGGGAGAGGGTGGCTCAGGCGGTTCGGTGTTGCCGAATAGACCCTCTCCCCCGGCCCCTCGCAGAGCTCAGGGCGCTTGAGCGGGCGAAGCGATGCTTCGCTGTTTCCGCTCAAGCCCCGCAAGCGGGAGAGGGGAGACAGTCCCGTAGCCCGGATGCAATCCGGGGGCACCGAGAAATGAAAAGGGCATCCCGCGGGCTGCCCTTTTTTCGTAACGCTGAAGATCAGTCGTCGCTGTCGTCGTCGTCCGCGCCGTCGACTTTCATGCCCAGCTCCTTGATCTTGCGCGTCAGGGTGTTGCGGCCCCAGCCCAGCAGCAGCGCGGCGTCGCGGCGGCGGCCGGCGGTGTGCTTGAGCGCGGTCTCGATCATGATTCGTTCGAAAGCGGGCACGGCGGTGTCGAGCAGGCTGGACTGGCCGCGTGCCAGGGCCTGATCGGCCCATAGGCGCAAGGCCTGCTCCCAGTTGGTCACTGGCGCGGCGTCCTGCGGCTGGGTCAGCAACTCCGGCGGCAGGTCGTCGACATGCACTTCACGACCCGAGGCCATGACGGTGATCCAGCGGCAGGTGTTCTCCAGCTGGCGCACGTTGCCCGGCCAGGGTAGGTGCTTGAGGTAATCCTCGGTTTCGCTCTTCAGCAGTTTCGGCTCCACCGCCAGCTCCTGTGCCGCGCGGGCAAGGAAATGGTGGGCCAGGGTCGGGATGTCCTCGCGGCGGTCGGCCAGGCGCGGAATGTGGATGCGGATGACGTTGAGGCGGTGGAACAGGTCTTCACGGAATTTGCCGGCCTGCACCAGGGTTTCCAGGTTCTGGTGGGTGGCGGCGATGATGCGCACGTCCACCTTCACCGGGGTGTGACCACCGACGCGATAGAACTCGCCATCGGCCAGCACGCGCAGCAGGCGGGTCTGGGTGTCGGCCGGCATGTCGCCGATCTCGTCGAGAAACAGGGTGCCGCCGTCGGCCTGCTCGAAGCGCCCGCGACGCTGGTTGGCCGCGCCGGTGAAGGCGCCTTTCTCGTGGCCGAACAGCTCGGACTCCATCAGGTCCTTGGGAATTGCCGCCATGTTCAGGGCGATGAACGGAGCGGCGGCGCGCGGGCTGTGGCGGTGCAGGGCGTGTGCCACCAGCTCCTTGCCGGTGCCGGATTCGCCGTTGATCAGCACGGTGATATTGGAGTGGGACAGGCGGCCGATGGCGCGGAACACCTCCTGCATCGCCGGCGCCTCGCCGATGATTTCCGGGGTGCGTGCCTGCGCGGCGGGGGCGGCCAGGCTCTGCTGTTCCTGCGCATGCTGAAAGGCGCGCTTGACCAGCGAGACCGCCTCGTCGACGTCGAACGGCTTGGGCAGGTACTCGAACGCGCCGCCCTGGTAGCTGGCCACCGCGCTGTCCAGGTCCGAATGCGCGGTCATGATGATGACCGGCAGGCGCGGATACAGCTCGCGGATCCGTGCCAGCAGGTCGAGGCCGCTGGCGCCGGGCATACGAATATCGGAGATGATCACGTCCGGCTGCTGGCGGGTCAGGCGGGCGAGTACACCGTCGGCACTGTCGAAACTCTGAGTGGTCATGCCTTCCTGCTGCAGGGCCTTTTCCAGGACCCAGCGGATGGAACGATCGTCGTCGACAATCCAGACGGTTTCACTGCGGCTCATGGCGTGGGCGCTCCTTGTTCCAGCGGCAGGAAGATCGAGAATACGGTGTGGCCAGGGTGGCTCTCGCACTCGATCAGACCTTGGTGCTGACTGATGATGTTCTGGGTAATGGCCAGGCCCAGGCCGGTGCCGTCGGCACGCCCGCTGACCATGGGATAGAAGATGGTTTCCTGCAGTTCGGCCGGGATGCCGGGGCCGTTGTCGATGATCTCGACCTTGACCACCAGGCGGTGGCGTGTGTGGCCGATGGTGAACTGGCGCAGGGTGCGGGTGCGCAGGCTGATGCGGCCCAGGCCCATGTCGTGCTTCTGCCCGGCGATGGCCTGCATGGCGTTGCGCACGATGTTGAGCACGGCCTGGATCATCTGCTCGCGGTCGATCATCAGGTCCGGAATGCTCGGGTCGTAATCGCGCACCAGGGTGATGCCGCCCTGGCTTTCCGCCTCGATCAGGTTGGCGACGCGCTCGAGCACCTCGTGCACGTTGGTCATCGCCAGCGACGGCAGCTTGTTCGAGCCGAGCATGCGGTCGACCAGATTGCGCAGGCGGTCGGCCTCTTCGATGATGACGTTGGTGTAGTCCTTGAGGTCTTCGTTGGGCAGCTCGCGCGAGAGCAGTTGCGCGGCGCCGCGGATGCCGCCGAGCGGGTTCTTGATCTCGTGGGCCAGGCCGCGCACCAGCAGTTTGGTGGTCTCCTGCTTGGACAGCTGCGCCTCTTCCTTGGTGATGCGCAGCAAGCGATCGCGCGGATGCACCTCCAGCAGCAGTAGAGTTTCGCCCTTGCTGAACAGTGGCGTCACCGCATAGTCCACGGTCAGCGTCTGGCCGGTGACCGAGGTCAGCACGGCTTCACGCTTGTTGAACGGATGCGCCTGCTCCACCGCTTGGCGCAGCGACGAAAGCGCCTCGGGCGATTCGGTGAACAGGTCACTGATGAACTGTCCATGGCTGCGCTGGCCGCTGACGGCCAGGAGCATTTCCGCCGCCGGGTTCATGTACTCAAGGCACAGTTGGCTGTCGAGCAGCAGGGTGGCGGTGGTCAGGTTGTCGAGTAGCAGTCGGTGCAGCGCGTCGTTGATGGTCATAGGCAGTGCGTTCCGGCGATGGGCAGGAAAATGCAAGAAGCAAACCAAGGCCCCGAAAAGACGCATGATGTGTGCGGTCTGGCAGGTTTTAGGGGCGTAGCGGCGCAGTTGGGTAGGGAAAAGCGACCCAAAACAGGGAGAGCTTAGGAGATGGTGCGCCAGATTGCACCATTAAGGTGCAATCTGCTTTCAGAAGAAAGGAAGGATGCTGACTTCTTCCTTGGGTTTGTCTTTCAGCGGGCATTCGGGCCGCACGCCGTATTCATCCTTCTTGCACGGGTTGACCTTGCGCTTCTGCGCCAGGCTCATGCGGTGCATGTGGAAGGGCTGCGCCGGGGTGCGCTCGACGATGAGGCCCGCAGAGTCGATGATCTCTGCCACCAGTTGGTGCGTGCCGCGGTCGACGTGCCGCAGGGAAAACACCGGGCTGCGGCTGATTTCGCCCTGTGGCTCGCCGTCCAGCAGCACGCGGTAACTATGGCTGGACAGCAGACCCGGCTCGCTATTGAGGGTGACGATCATGTCCCCAGAACCGTTGTGGATCGAGGCGTCCGGCTCCGGCAGGAGGATGCGCAGCAACTGATAGTGCACGGTCGGCTTGGTGACGGCAGGCGGGGTCGCGCGCACCATGGGCGTGGGCTGGCTCAACTCCACGCGGTTGGAGGGCGCGAGCATCACCCGCTCGGCATTGCTGCTGCGCGGCTTGTCGGTGAATACGCGGTTACCTTCGGCGTCGATGTAGGTGTAGACCTGGCCAAACGCGAACGGCGCGACGAGCGCAAGCAGGATGAGCGGAAATCGCATGGTCAATTGACAGGCTTCGGTGTCGGACGGGATGGTGGTGTCTGGCGCGCCGGACTGTTCAGGCTGATGCGCTGCACGGTAAAGGTTTCGGTGGCGCTCTGCTGGACGATGCGCTCGCCATCCATCACGGCCACGGCCAGTGCGTGCTCGCCGCGGTCCAGGTTGGTCAATTGCAGGCTCGGCACGTTGCTGGCCTGACCATAGGGTTCGCCATCGAGGATCAGGCGCAGGCGGTGACCGGGTTGCAGGCGCGGCTGAATGTTCACCCCGACGATGAAGGTACCGTTGTTGGCGCGCATGGCCTCATCATCCGGAATGCCAGTCAGGCTCAGCTCGGCGTAGGGCGCTTCGCTCTGCGTCGGGGCGTCGTCTTCGGGCGCTGGCAGGCTGGGCGTGTGCATCTCCACCGTGTTGGTCGGCGGCAGTTCGACGCTCTCGGCGGCCGTGCCATCCGGCGGCTGATTGGTGAAGACCGTGTTGCCGTTGGCGTCGGTGTATTTGTAAATCTGCGCACTGACCGGCAGGGCCAGGGCAAGCAACAGGCAGGCGAGTAATGGGCGCATGGGCCGATCCCTCCTCGGGTGATGCGCTAAGCCTTGCACTGCAATCGGTTCCTGGCAAGCGCAGGGCGCCTTGGCTGTGATGTTCGGCTACAAAAAGTGGACTCGGATCTGCCGTAGGAGCGAGCTCTGCTCGCGAACCTGGCGACCTGGAGAGCTTCGCGAGCAGAGCTCGCTCCTACAGGGCATGGTGTTGCTGCGTGCCCATAAAAAAGCCCCGCCAGGCAGGGCCGGGCAGGGCTCTTGAAGCGCGCCGCACGAGGGCGGCGCGAGTCTGGCTTAGACGCTGTAGTACAGGTCGTATTCCAGCGGGTGTACGAAAGTACGTACCTTGATTTCTTCTTCCGATTTCAGCTCGATGTAGGCATCGATGAAATCGTCGGAGAACACGCCGCCCTTGGTCAGGAACGCGCGGCCCTTGTCCAGCTCTTCCAGGGCTTCTTTCAGGCTGCCGCAGACCTGCGGGATCAGCTTGCCTTCTTCCGGCGGCAGATCGTACAGGTTCTTGTCGGCGGCATCGCCCGGGTGGATCTTGTTCTGGATACCGTCCAGACCGGCCATCAGCAGTGCAGCGAAGCACAGGTACGGGTTGGCAGCCGGGTCCGGGAAGCGCGCTTCGATACGGCGGGCTTTCGGGCTGGAAACGTACGGGATACGGATCGAGGCGCTGCGGTTGCGAGCCGAGTAGGCCAGCATGACCGGAGCTTCGAAGCCCGGAACCAGACGCTTGTAGGAGTTGGTCGACGGGTTGGTGAAGCCGTTCAGGGCCTTACCATGCTTGATGATGCCGCCGATGAAGTACAGCGCGGTCTCGGATAGACCGGCATAGCCTTCGCCTGCGAAGGTATTCTTGCCGTCTTTGGAGATCGACATGTGCACGTGCATGCCCGAACCGTTGTCGCCGTACAGCGGCTTCGGCATGAAGGTAGCGGTCTTGCCATAGGCGTCGGCCACGTTGTGCACGCAGTACTTGAGGGTCTGAACTTCGTCAGCCTTGGCGACCAGGGTGTTGAACTTCACGCCGATTTCGTTCTGACCGGCAGTGGCCACTTCGTGGTGGTGCACTTCGACGACCAGGCCCATTTCTTCCATGGCGTTACACATGGCAGTACGGATTTCGTGGTCGTGGTCGCACGGCGGAACAGGGAAGTAACCGCCCTTGACGGCCGGACGGTGGCCCTTGTTGCCGCCTTCCACGTCCTGATCGGTCATCCAGGAGCCTTGCTCGGAGTAGATCTTGAACATCGAGCCGGAGATGTCGGACTTGAACTTCACTTCGTCGAAGATGAAGAACTCGGGCTCCGGGCCGACGAATACGGTGTCACCGATGCCGGTGGTTTTCAGGAACTCTTCGGCACGCTTGGCGATGGAGCGCGGGTCGCGATCGTAGCCCTGCATAGTGCTCGGCTCGATGATGTCGCAAACGATGATCAGGGTCGGCTCTTCGGTGAACGGGTCCAGCACGGAGGTTTCGTCGACCGGCATCAGGATCATGTCGGAGGCTTCGATGCCTTTCCAGCCATGGATGGACGAGCCATCGAACATCTTGCCGTGCTCGAAGAAGTCTTCGTCCAGGGCGTCACGGGCCGGCATGGTCACGTGGTGCTGCTTGCCCTTGGTGTCGGTGAAGCGCAGGTCTACCCACTTCACGTCATGTTCTTTGATCAGTTGAACAGCCTTAGACATGTTGTCCTCCAGATGGAAAAGGCTCGCTTAGTGGAGCCCCGATATGTGCGGTGAAGCCCGGCGGGATAGTCCTTCAGGGCAACCTGCCTCACAAGGGAGCAAATTGCATGCCAGTGCCCTTTATTGGGCAGAGGCCGCGAAACTCAGGCGCTGCGCCGCCTGCGCAGCAATTTCGCTTTGAGTTTTGCACCATTTGAGGGCTGCGATTTATTCAAAAGACCTATTTTGGTGCGCCATCTTGGTGCTGCAGTATTTTTGGTCAAAGCTTGAACAATTTCCGCTATAATCCGCGCCCCTGTTTTTTCGTCCCCCAAGTGGGCGGCCTATTCATGAAGCTGATCGTTAAAGTTTTCCCTGAAATCACCATCAAGAGTCGTCCGGTGCGCAAGCAGTTCATCCGCCAGTTGGGGAAGAACATCCGCGCCGTGCTGCGCGATCTTGACCCCGATCTGCGGGTCACCGGTGTGTGGGACAACCTGGAGGTCGAGACCGACCTGGACGACGCCAAGCTTCTGGCCGAGATGACCGAGCGCCTGCGCAACACGCCGGGTATCGGCCTGTTCCTCGAAGTTAATGAATACCCGCTGGGCGATCTGGATGAGATCACCGAGCACTGCAAGCGCCACTATGCCGACCAGCTGCCGGGCAAGATATTCGCCGTGCGTTGTAAGCGTGGCGGCAAGCACGCGTTCAGCTCCATCGACGTCGAGCGCCACGTCGGTTCGCGTCTGCGTCAGGAGTGCGGTGCAGCCGGCATCGATCTGAAGAAGCCGGAAGTCGAAGTGCGCATGGAGATTCGCGACCAGCGCCTGTTCGTGGTGCACAACCGTCACGAAGGCCTCGGCGGCTACCCGCTGGGTTCGCTGGAGCAGACTCTGGTGCTGATGAGCGGCGGCTTCGACTCCACCGTCGCGGCCTACCAGATGATGCGCCGCGGCCTGGTCAGCCACTTCTGCTTCTTCAATCTGGGGGGGCGTGCCCATGAACTGGGCGTGATGGAAGTGGCACACTACATCTGGCAAAAGTTCGGCCGCTCGCAGCGCGTGCTGTTCGTCAGCGTGCCGTTCGAGGCAGTGGTCGGCGAGATTCTCGGCAAGGTCGACAACAGCCAGATGGGCGTGATCCTCAAGCGCATGATGCTGCGCGCTGCCACCCGTGTTGCCGAAAAGTTGCAGATTGAGGCGCTGGTTACTGGCGAGGCGATCAGCCAGGTGTCGAGCCAGACCCTGACCAACCTGGCGGTGATCGATTCGGCCACCGACATGCTGGTGATGCGCCCGCTGATCGCCAGCCACAAGCAGGACATCATCGACACCGCCACGCAGATCGGCACCGCCGAGTTCGCCAAGAACATGCCCGAGTACTGTGGCGTGATCTCGGTCAACCCGACTACCAAGGCCCGTGGTTATCGCGTGGAGAAGGAGGAGGCGCAGTTCGACATGGCCATCCTCGACCGTGCCCTGGAGCGCGCGACCCAACTGCCCATCGACCGCGTGATCGACGAACTGGGCAAGGACGTGCAGGTCGAGGAGGTGCGTGAGGCGCTGGCCGGGCAAATCGTCATCGACATCCGCCATCCCGATGCTGCCGAAGACGAGCCGCTGGACGTGCCGGGCGTCGAGGTGCAGGCGCTGCCGTTTTATGCGCTGAACAACAAATTCAAGGAACTGGATGAGAACCGCCAGTACCTGCTGTACTGCGACAAGGGCGTCATGAGCCGCCTGCATGCCCATCATCTGCTGAGCGAGGGACACGCCAATGTGCGCGTTTATCGTCCGGCATAGGACGCCGGGGTTGAATGGCGGGAGTATCCGCCATCGCCCTCCCGACCTGGGGCACCTCTAAAAACTACCTGCGTTGTCATTGCTGCGTTAAAAACAAGCTCAAAATGCTCATTTACAACTTGTAAACTCCGCCTTTTCGCTTGTTTTTGCCTTGCACTGACTGCCTCGCCTACGTTTTTAGAGGTCCCCCGATCAGCTCGCTGATCCCCTTTTCTTCATATTCGTCGTCCAGGCTGGGCGACACACCGAATCCTCTGATCGAGATACACACAGTGATCGAAAATCTGCGCAACATCGCCATCATCGCCCACGTCGACCATGGCAAGACCACCCTCGTCGACAAACTGCTGCGTCTGTCCGGCACCCTCGACCGCAAAGAAGCGGAAAACGAGCGCGTCATGGACTCCAATGACCAGGAAAAAGAGCGCGGCATCACCATTCTGGCCAAGAACACTGCGCTGAAGTGGGGCGACTACAACATCAACATCGTCGACACCCCCGGGCACGCCGACTTCGGTGGTGAAGTAGAGCGCGTAATGTCGATGGTCGACTCCGTACTGCTGGTGGTCGACGCCCAGGACGGCCCGATGCCGCAAACCCGTTTCGTGACCCAGAAGGCGTTCAAGGCCGGCCTGCGTCCGATCGTCGTGGTCAACAAGATCGACCGTCCGGGCGCGCGTCCTGACTGGGTCATCGACCAGATCTTCGACCTGTTCGACAACCTCGGCGCCACCGACGAGCAGCTGGACTTCCCGATCGTCTACGCCTCGGCCCTGAACGGCATCGCCGGCATGGACCACGAGAAGATGGACGACAACATGGACGCGCTGTTCCAGGCCATCGTCGACCACGTCCCGGCTCCGGTCGTCGACGTTAACGGCCCGTTCCAGATGCAGATTTCGCAGCTGGACTACAACAGCTTCCTCGGCGTCATCGGTATCGGCCGCATCGCTCGCGGCACCGTCAAGGCCAACAGCCCGGTAACCGCCATCGGTGCCGACGGCAAGCGCCGCAACGGCCGTATCCTCAAGATCATGGGCCACTCCGGCCTGCAGCGCGTCGAAGTTCAGGAAGCCCAGGCTGGCGACATCGTCTGCGTATCGGGCATGGATGAGCTGTTCATCTCCGACACCCTGTGCGACCAGAACAACGTCGAAGCGCTGCCGCCGCTGACCGTCGACCAGCCGACCGTGAGCATGACCTTCCAGGTCAACGACTCGCCGTTCGCCGGCAAGGAAGGCAAGTTCGTCACCAGCCGCAACATCAAGGATCGTCTGGAGAAGGAACTGCTGCACAACGTCGCCCTGCGCGTCGAGCCGGGCGAGACCCCGGAGAAGTTCAAGGTCTCCGGTCGTGGTGAGCTGCACCTGTCGGTACTGATCGAAACCATGCGCCGCGAAGGCTTCGAACTGGCCGTAGGCCGTCCGGAAGTGGTGATCATCGAGAACGAGGCCGGCGAGAAGCAGGAGCCGTACGAGAACGTCACCATCGACATCGAAGAACAGCACCAGGGTTCGGTGATGGAGCAGATGGGCCTGCGCAAGGGCGATCTGACCAACATGGTTCCTGATGGCAAGGGTCGTATCCGCCTGGAGTACACCATCCCGGCGCGCGGCCTGATCGGCTTCCGTAACAACTTCCTGACCCTGACCTCGGGCAGCGGCATCCTGACCTCGACCTTCAGCCACTACGGCGCGATCAAGGCCGGCGAAGTGAGCAACCGTCAGAACGGCGTACTGGTCTCCATGGCCACCGGCACCGCGCTGACCTACTCGCTGGAAACCCTGCAGGCGCGCGGCAAGCTGTTCCTCGAGCCGGGCCAGGAAATCTACGAAGGTCAGCTGGCCGGTATCAACAGCCGTGACAACGACCTGGTGATCAACCCGACCAAGGGCAAGAAGCTCGACAACATGCGCGCCTCCGGCAAGGACGAAGTCATCGCCCTGGTACCGCCGATCAAGTTCACCCTCGAGCAGGCGCTGGAATTCATCGCCGACGACGAGCTGGTGGAAGTGACGCCGAAGTCGATCCGTCTGCGCAAGAAGTACCTGAACGAGAACGACCGCAAGCGCTTCGAGCGCGCCAAGGTCTAAGAGCGGCCGCAAGCCGCAAGCTTCAAGCTGCAGGTAAAAGCAAAGCCCCGCCAGAGCGATCTGGCGGGGCTTTTTTCATGGTCTGTCATACCTTGCGTGGAGCTCTTGGGTGTCGCACGGTGACGTCAGACATCGCTCCCAAGCATTTTCGGCTCCATGCCGCCTGAGCGGAGCAGGGCGGCAAAAGAAAACCCCGGCATCCTTGCGGAGTCGGGGTTTTCTTGATTTGCCTTAACCTGCGTTCGGTCGACAGGCCAGCAGCCCGTAGGCTGTGAGCCCGATCAACAGTAGCAGGCTGAGCGTCATCACTCGCCCGCAACCTGGCGCAGGGTTTGCGCCGGGGTGTCGTCGAGGTTGTTGAGCATGCGCTCGCTGTACCAGTCGAGGAAGTTGATCACGCCGAACTCGTAGGTCTTCGAGTACGGGCCAGGCTGGTAGGCGGTGGAGTTGATGCCGCGCTGGTTTTCTTCGCCCAGACGGCGGTCCTGATCGTTGGTGGCATCCCAGACTTCGCGCAGGCGCGCCACGTCGTAGTCGACGCCCTCGACCGCATCCTTGTGCACCAGCCACTTGGTGACGACGATCGATTCCTGGGCGCTGATCGGCCACACGGTGAAGTTGATCAGGTGATCGCCCATGCAGTGGTTCCACGAGTGCGGCAGGTGCAGGATGCGCATCGAGCCCAGATCCGGATCGGTAATGCGGCCCATCAGCTTCTTGCTGCCCTGCTTGCCGTCCATGGTCATGGACACGGTGCCCTTGAGCAGCGGCATGCGCACGATGCGGTTACGCAGGCCGAAGCTGGCGTGCGCGTAGGGAATGTTGTCCCTGTCCCAGCGGGTGGTGCACTCGGCAACCTGGTCCTTGAACGCCTGGCTGGCGCGCGGGTCGGTGACGTCGTCCCATTCCAGCAGGGTATTGAGCAACTCTGGGTGCGAACCGTTGCAGTGGTAGCACTCGCGGTTGTTCTCCAGCACCAGTTTCCAGTTGGCCTGCTCACGCATGGTGCTCTGCACCGCGACCTTGGTGTTCTCCATGTCGTAAGGCTCCATGTAGTGAGCCAGGGTCGTAAGGAATTCGTCGATGGCCGGCGGATTTTCCGCCAGGCTGATGAAGATGAAGCCGCCAGCGGTCTTGCACTGCACGGGTTTGAGGCTGTAGTCCTTGAGATCGAAGTCGGCGCCCATTTCGGTGCCGGCGAACAGCAGGCGGCCGTCCAGCTCGTAGGTCCACTGGTGGTACGGGCACACCAGCTTGGCGACCTTGCCCTTGTCGGAGACGCACAGACGCGAGCCGCGGTGACGGCAGACGTTGTGAAAGGCGTGGATCTGACCTTCGGCGCCGCGGATGACCAGGATCGGGTTGTCGCCGATCTGCACGGTGAGGAAGTTGCCCTTGGCAGGGATCTCGCAGGTCATGCCGGCGATCAGCCATTCCTTGTGGAAGATCTCCTGCATGTCGACCTGGAACAGGCGCTCGTCGTTATAGAAGGGCTGCGGCAGCGAGAAAGTGTGGTCGCGCTCGTGCAGCATCTGGGCGGTGGCCTTGCGGACGGGCTCCAGTGGGTCGCCCAGGCTCAGGTTTTGGGTGCAGTCCATGTTGGCTCCTCGGTGGCGGGCGCGGCGCGCCTGCCGAAAAAAGTGGCTGATACGGTATGTGCCGCAAGGTGTCGATCAATCGCTGCCGCCTGCAACGGGCGCGCATGCTTGGTGAGGCGGAGTGTGGATCCGGCCGATGGGCAATCCTTATCCATGGGCGACATGCCTGGATTTGTTTCCGACGCGTCAGGCCCCGTGCTATCAGGCAGGTCGCGATAAGCATGCGGATGTCGCTGGCAGATAAATGACGGTCGGCGGGCTTTCGCACAATCCGCGCCATATAGGCCGATATCCGGCCGCGTGGAGAGCTGTCATGACCACCAACTCCTTCCTTAACCCGGTTACCACCCAAACCTGGACCAACGGCCGCCATCTGGTGCGTTGCGTCAAGGTGATCCAGGAAACCTGGGATGTCCGTACCTTCTGCTTCATGGCCGACTTGCCGGTGCTGTTCTTCTTCAAGCCGGGTCAATTCGTCACCCTGGAGCTGGAGATCGACGGTCAGCCGATCATGCGCTCTTACACCATTTCCAGCTCGCCCTCGGTGCCCTACAGCTTCTCCATCACCATCAAACGGGTGCCGGGCGGCAAGGTGTCGAACTGGTTGCACGACAATCTCAAGGAAGGCGACGAGGTGCCGGTGCACGGCCCGGTCGGGCTGTTCAATGCGATAGATTTCCCCTCCGAAAAAGTGCTGTATCTATCCGGTGGCGTTGGCATCACCCCGGTGATGTCGATGGCGCGCTGGTTCTACGACACCAACGCCAACGTCGATATGGTGTTCGTGCACAGCGCCCGTTCGCCGAAGGACATCATCTACCAGCGCGAGCTGGAGCACATGGCCGCGCGCATCAATAACTTCAGCCTGCACGTGATCTGCGAGAAGCACGGCCTGGGCGAAGCCTGGGCTGGCTATCGGGGTTATCTGAACAAGACGATGCTGGAGCTGATCGCGCCGGATTACCTCGAGCGCGAGATTTTCTGCTGCGGCCCGACGCCCTACATGAGTGCGGTCAAGCGCCTGCTCGAAGCGTCCGGCTATGACATGAGTCGGTATCATGAAGAAGCCTTCGGCCCGACGCCGCCGGAGATTCGTGCCGAGGTCAAGGAGCTGGCAGCCGAAGCTGCCGACGCGCCGGAATTGCCGGTCGGCGAGCTTAATCAGGTGGAGTTCACCAGCACCGGCAAAAGCATTCGCGTCGCGCCCGGCGAGACCGTGCATGCCGCTGCCGCCAAGCTCGGCCTGCATATTCCCAAGGCCTGCGGCATGGGCATCTGCGGTACCTGCAAGGTCATGAAGACGGCGGGCGAAGTGGACATGGAGCACAACGGCGGCATTACCGACGAGGACGTGGCCGAAGGCTACATTCTGTCGTGCTGCAGCGTGCCGAAAGGGGACGTGGCGATCGATTATTGATCGCCATGAAGGTTTGTAGCCCGGATGAAATCCGGGGTGATTGACCTCCCCGGATTGCATCCGGACTACTTAGCGATAAGCCCCACTCGTGGGGCTTATCGCGTTTCAGGCGCTCATCACTTCACGAATATCCGCAGCCAGCTGACGCACTCGCGCTTCGTCGGTATCCCACGAGCACATGAAGCGCGCGCCGCCAGCACCGATGAAGGTATAGAAACGCCAGCCGCGTGCGGTCAGGGCGGCGATGGCCGGCTCGGACAGTTGCAGAAACACGCCGTTGGCTTCGACCGGGAACATCAGGCTGACGCCGGGCACGTCTTCGACCAGCGAGGCGAGCAGCTGAGCGCAGTGGTTGGCGTGGTTGGCGTAACGCAGCCAGGCGTCCTCCTGCAGGATGCCGACCCAGGGCGCCGACAGGTAGCGCATCTTCGAAGCCAGCTGGCCGGCCTGCTTGCAGCGATAGTCGAAGTCCTCGGCCAGCGCCTTGTTGAAGAAGATGATCGCCTCGCCCACTGCCATGCCGTTTTTGGTGCCGCCGAAGCACAGCACGTCGACGCCGGCCTTCCAGGTCAGCTCCGCCGGGCTGCAGCCCAGGAATGCGCAGGCATTGGAGAAGCGCGCGCCGTCCATGTGCAGGTTGAGGTTCAGCTCCTTGCAGACCTGGCTGATGGCGCGGACTTCTTCCGGGCGGTACACGGTGCCGACTTCGGTGGCCTGGGTGAGGGTGACCACACGTGGTTTCGGGTAGTGGATGTCCTGGCGCTTGAGGGCGATCTCACGGATCGCCTGTGGCGTCAGCTTGCCGTTATCAGTCTTGGCCAGCAGCAGTTTGGAGCCGTTGGAAAAGAACTCCGGCGCGCCGCATTCGTCGGTCTCGACGTGAGCGGTCTCCGAGCAGATCACGCTATGGAAGCTCTGGCACAGCGAGGCCAGGGCCAGCGAATTGGCGGCGGTGCCGTTGAAGGCGAAGAACACCTCGCAGTCGGTCTCGAACAGGCGGCGGAAGTGGTCGGCGGCGCGGGCGGTCCACTCGTCATCGCCGTAGGCGCGCTGGTGGCCCTGGTTGGCCTCGGCCATGGCGGCCCAGGCTTCGGGACAGATGCCGGAGTAGTTGTCGCTGGCGAATTGCTGGGCATTGTCGGGCATGGATGCGTTCCTTCTGAAAAGCCTGCCGGCAGGTCATCCGGCAAAGCGTGCACTTTACTCCAAGGGCCTGTGACCGAGGGTCCGTGGCGGCGACGAGTTGTTGCACTGATGCGTACTGCCTGGTCCGTTGGTGAACCGCCGTTCGGCTCCGCAATGGAACTTGAGGCTTTCTGCGGTGTTCACACCTACCAGAGGGCGGCACTCGACCCGCCCTTCGCAATCAGAGAAGGAGTTTCATATGACTTATCGTCACCTGCTCGCCCTTGCCCTGCCGCTGGCTGTGGCGCTGCCCGTTTCCGCTGCCGAGTGGTCGGATAGCGCGAAGAACGAGTTCGTTCAGCAGTGCATCGCTGGCGCGCCGGCGGGATATGAGGAGCCACAATTGCGAGCTTATTGCGACTGCGCCGCGACCAAGGTCAGTGAAGAGTTCAGTGAGGCCGAGCTGCACGAGATGACCCGTCAGTCCCCTCCCGACACTGCCATGCAGCAGCGCCTGGTGAATGCGTCCAGTAGCTGCAGCAGCAAGCTCAAGCCGTAATCATCCATCTGAGTAGTTAGTGCGCGGTCAGGCCAGGGCCTTGTGGGCTCTGGCCTGGCGACGCATTTCCACAGCCAGTGCACAACACAGTCCACAGTATTTGTGCACAAGCTAAACCTATCTTGTTGATCCTGCTCGATTTTTAGGCGATTTCCGGAAGGCCGCGGCGGCCCTGGCTTGGCGCCTGTGTCGAACAGACTATGCACACTTTCATCCACATCTTCTGTGCATATCCCCAACCGTCTTTCTTCTTTTCAGCGGTCGCTGGTGGATAAGCCATGCGGCCTGCTGCGCTGTGCAGATATCGACCTCACGCGCGGGGCTCAGAGCTGGTGAGCCCTGCACTCATCGATCGACAGCTTTTCCACAGGCTAATCCACGGCTTCTGTGCATGGCTCGCCTTGCTAACTAACTGATATCGATCAGGAAATGATCGTTCCTCGGCAGCCCTCGCAGGCGCTGGCGCAGCGCGCTGTATGCACGGTTTATCCACAGCTTGATCCCCGCCATTTGTGCGCAAAACAGCAGCCTCGTATCGACGCGCCTGATTGCGACACGCGGCATGTCGCAAACAAATGCTCTCGTGGCGTTGGCAGGCATCTGAGGGGGCAGGGCCGGCCCTACCATCGCTGCACAGGGCCTTGCCGGCCCGTCAGTCCAAGACCGCCGTATACAGGCGCTGCAGGAGAGTCGAGATGTTCAGCAAACAAGATCAGATTCAGGGTTACGACGACGAGTTGCTCGCGGCGATCAATCAGGAAGAACGCCGTCAGGAAGAGCACATCGAGCTGATCGCCTCGGAAAACTACTGCAGCCAGCGTGTGATGGAAGCGCAGGGCAGCGGCCTGACCAACAAGTACGCCGAAGGCTATCCGGGCAAGCGCTATTACGGTGGCTGCGAGTACGTCGACAAGGTCGAACAGCTCGCCATCGACCGCGCCAAGCAGCTGTTCGGTGCCGACTTCGCCAACGTCCAGCCGCACTCCGGCTCGTCCGCCAACGCCGCTGTCTACCTGGCGCTGCTCAATGCGGGTGATACCATTCTCGGCATGAGCCTGGCCCACGGCGGCCACCTGACCCACGGCGCCAAGGTGTCGTCCTCGGGCAAGCTGTACAACGCCGTGCAGTATGGTCTGAACCCGGCCACCGGCCTGATCGACTACGACGAGGTCGAGCGCCTGGCCGTGGAGCACAAGCCGAAGATGATCGTCGCCGGCTTCTCCGCCTATTCCAAGACCCTCGATTTCCCGCGCTTCCGTGCCATCGCCGACAAGGTCGGGGCGCTGCTGTTCGTCGACATGGCGCACGTGGCGGGTCTGGTCGCTGCCGGCCTGTACCCGAACCCGATCCCCTTCGCCGACGTGGTCACCACCACCACTCACAAGACCCTGCGCGGCCCGCGCGGCGGCCTGATCCTGGCCAAGGCCAACGAAGAGATCGAGAAGAAGCTCAACTCCGCCGTGTTCCCGGGTGCCCAGGGCGGCCCGCTGATGCACGTGATCGCGGCCAAGGCGGTGTGCTTCAAGGAAGCCATGGAGCCTGACTTCAAGGCTTACCAGCAGCAGGTCATCGACAACGCCCAGGCCATGGCCAAGGTCTTCGTCGAGCGCGGCTACGAGGTGGTTTCCGGCGGTACCGACAACCACCTGTTCCTGCTCAGCCTGATCAAGCAGGGCCTGACCGGTAAGGAAGCCGACGCCGCCCTGGGCCGTGCCGGCATCACCGTGAACAAGAACGCCGTGCCGAACGACCCGCAGTCGCCGTTCGTGACCTCCGGTATCCGCATCGGCACCCCGGCCGTGACCACCCGTGGTTTCAAGGTCGCCCAGTGCGAGGCGCTGGCTGGCTGGATCTGCGACATCCTCGACCACCTCGGCGATGCCGATGTCGAGGCGCAGGTGGCCAAGCTGGTGGCCGGGTTGTGCGCGGATTACCCGGTCTATCGCTAAGCCAACCCTCTCTCTCGGTCCCTCTCGCGCAGTCGCGAGAGGGCAGTAGAACCCTGGAGCATGCCCATGCAACGTTATTCCGGCTTCGGCCTGTTCAAGCACTCGTTCAGCCATCATGAGAACTGGCAGCGCATGTGGCGTAATCCAACGCCCAAGCCGGTTTACGACGTGGTCATCGTCGGCGGTGGCGGCCACGGCCTGGCCACGGCCTATTACCTGGCCAAGGAATTCGGCGTGAAGAACGTCGCCGTGGTGGAGAAGGGCTGGCTGGGCGGTGGCAACACCGCGCGCAACACCACCATCGTGCGTTCCAACTACCTGTGGGACGAGTCCGCGCACCTCTACGAGCACGCGATGAAGCTGTGGGAAGGCCTGTCCCAGGACCTGAACTACAACGTCATGTTCTCCCAGCGTGGCGTGTTCAACCTCGGCCACACTCTGCAGGACATGCGCGACATCGAGCGCCGCGTCAGCGCCAACCGCCTCAACGGTATCGATGGCGAGGTGGTGGACGCCAAGCAGGTAGCGGAGATGATCCCTTACCTGGATTGCTCGAAGAACACCCGTTACCCGATTCTCGGCGCCTCGCTGCAGCGCCGTGGCGGCGTGGCCCGTCACGATGCCGTGGCCTGGGGCTTCGCCCGCGCCGCCGACGCCCTGGGCGTCGACCTGATCCAGCAGACCGAAGTGATCGGTTTCCGCAAGGAAAACGGCGCGGTGATCGGTGTGGAAACCAGCAAGGGCTTCATCGGCGCCAAGCGCGTCGGCGTGGTCGCCGCCGGTAACTCCGGGCATCTGGCCAAGCTCGCCGGCTTCCGCCTGCCGCTGGAATCGCACCCGCTGCAGGCGCTGGTCTCCGAGCCGATCAAGCCGATCATCGACACCGTGATCATGTCCAACGCCGTACACGGCTACATCAGCCAGTCGGACAAGGGCGACCTGGTCATCGGTGCCGGCATCGACGGCTACAACGGCTACGGTCAGCGCGGTTCCTACCCGACCATCGAGCACACCCTGCAGGCCATCGTCGAGATGTTCCCGGTGCTCTCGCGTGTGCGCATGAACCGCCAGTGGGGTGGCATCGTCGACACCACCCCGGACGCCTGCCCGATCATCGCCAAGACGCCGGTGAAGAATCTGTTCTTCAACTGCGGTTGGGGCACCGGCGGCTTCAAGGCCACCCCGGGCTCGGGCAACGTGTTCGCGGCCAGCCTGGCCAAGGGCGAGATGCATCCGCTGGCCAAGGCCTTCTCCATCGAGCGCTTCCACAACGGTGCGCTGATCGACGAGCACGGCGCAGCCGGGGTTGCTCACTAAAAGGTCGCGCGTAGCGCGACGGCTGATGCCCCTCTCCTTCCGGGAGAGGGTGCCCGAAGGGCGGGAGAGGGTAGAGCGGGCGACACCGCACCCCTCACCCCCGCCCCTCTCCCAGGGGAGAGGGGAGACAAGCTTGCCCCGCGCGGTTTTCCGAGCGGGTCTGAAGATTTACCGGAGGTAGCGACCATGCTGCACATCTTCTGCCCTCACTGTGGCGAACTGCGTTCCGAAGAAGAATTCCACGCCGGCGGCCAGGCGCATATCGCCCGCCCGCTGGACCCGAACGCCTGCACCGACGCGGAGTGGGGCGAGTACCTGTTCTTCCGCGACAACCCGCGCGGTATCCATCACGAGCTGTGGATTCACGCAGCGGGCTGCCGTCAGTACTTCAATGTCACCCGTCACACGGTGAGCTACGAAATCCTCGAAACCTACAAGATCGGCGAGCGCCCCAGCGTCACTGAAGCTTCGCTCGCCGAGAAAAAGGCCGTCGACCAAGGAGTAACGGCATGAGCCAGGTCAATCGTCTTTCCCAGGGTGGCCGCATCGACCGCAGCCAGCCGCTGAGTTTCAGTTTCAACGGCCAGACCTACCAGGGTTACGCCGGTGACACCCTGGCCGCCGCGCTGCTGGCCAACGGCGTCGACGTGATCGGCCGCAGCTTCAAATATTCGCGTCCGCGCGGCATCGTCGCTGCCGGTGCCGAAGAGCCCAATGCCGTGCTGCAAATCGGCTCCAGCGAAGCGGCGCAGATCCCCAACGTGCGTGCCACCCAGCAGGCGCTGTACGCCAACCTGACCGCCACCAGCACCAATGGCTGGCCGAGCGTGAACACCGACCTGATGGGCATCCTCGGCAAGGTCGGCGGCGGCATGATGCCGCCCGGGTTCTACTACAAGACCTTCATGTATCCGCAGAATCTCTGGCTGACCTACGAGAAGTACATTCGTAAGGCCGCCGGTCTCGGTCGTTCGCCGAAGGAAAACGACCCGGACATCTACGATTACCTGAACCAGCACTGCGACGTGCTGGTGGTCGGTGCCGGCCCTGCAGGTCTGGCTGCGGCCCTGGCCGCCGGTCGTAGCGGCGCCCGAGTCATCCTCGCCGACGAACAGGAAGAGCTCGGTGGCAGCCTGCTGTCCACCCGCGAGATGCTCGATGACAAGCCGGCCGCCGACTGGGCCGCCAAGGCTATCGCCGAGCTGCAAAAGATGCCGGAAGTGACCCTGCTGCCGCGTGCCACGGTCAACGGTTACCACGACCACAACTTCCTCACCATCCACCAGCGCCTCACCGACCACTTGGGTGAAGTCGCGCCGATGGGCCAGCCGCGTCAGCGCCTGCACCGTGTGCGTGCCGGGCGCGTGGTGCTGGCCACCGGCGCCCACGAGCGGCCGCTGGTTTACGCCAACAACGACGTGCCCGGCAACATGCTGGCCGAGGCCGTGTCGACCTACGTACGCCGCTATGGCGTGGCGCCTGGCCAGAAGCTGGTGCTGTCGACCAACAACGATTACGCCTACCGCGTGGTGCTCGACTGGCTCGACGCCGGCCGCCAGGTGGTGGCCGTGGCCGACGCGCGTAGCAACCCGCGCGGCAGCTGGGTCGAAGAAGCGCGCCGACGTGGCGTGCGCGTACTCACCGGCAGTGCCGTGGTCGAAGCGCGTGGCAGTAAACGTGTGACTGGTGCGCGCATCTGCGCCATCGATCTGGCCAAGCACAAGGTCACCAGCCCGGGCGAGACCCTCGACTGCGACCTGATCGTCAGCTCCGGCGGCTACAGCCCGGTGGTGCATCTGGCGTCGCACCTGGGCGGTCGTCCGGTATGGCGTGAAGACATCCTCGCCTTCGTGCCGGGTGAAGGCTTCCAGAAGCGTCATTGCGCCGGTGCGGTCAACGGCGTGTTCAGCCTGGGCGACAGCCTCGCCGATGGCTTCGAGGCCGGTGCCAAGGCGGCCGCCGATGTAGGCTTCCAGGCCGTGACCGGCACTCTGCCGAAGGCCGAGAAGCGCATCGAGGAGGCGTCGGTTGCACTGTTCCAGGTGCCCCACGACAAGAACACCGCCCGTGCGCCGAAACAGTTCGTCGACCAGCAGAACGACGTCACCGCCGCCGGCATCGAGCTGGCCACCCGCGAGGGCTTCGAGTCGGTCGAGCACGTCAAGCGCTACACCGCGCTGGGCTTCGGCACCGACCAGGGCAAGCTGGGCAACATCAACGGCCTGGCCATCGCTGCCCGCTCACTGGGCATCAGCATCAGTGAAATGGGCACCACCATGTTCCGCCCGAACTACACCCCGGTGACCTTCGGCGCCATCGCCGGCCGTCATTGCGGCGAGCTGTTCGAGCCCAAGCGCTACACCGCGCTGCAGAAATGGCACCTGGAGCAGGGCGCCGAGTTCGAGGATGTCGGCCAGTGGAAGCGCCCCTGGTACTTCCCGAAGAACGGTGAAGACATGCACGCCGCCGTGGCCCGCGAATGCCTGGCCGTGCGTAACGCGGTGGGCATTCTCGATGCCTCGACCCTGGGCAAGATCGACATCCAGGGCCCGGATGCGCGCGAGTTCCTCAACCGCGTCTACACCAACGCCTGGACCAAGCTGGACGTGGGCAAGGCCCGCTACGGCCTGATGTGCAAGGAAGACGGCATGGTCTTCGACGACGGCGTGACCGCCTGCCTGGCCGACAACCATTTCGTCATGACCACCACCACCGGCGGTGCCGGGCGCGTGCTGGAGTGGCTGGAGATCTACCACCAGACCGAATGGCCGGAACTGAAGGTTTACTTCACCTCGGTCACCGATCACTGGGCGACCATGACCCTGTCCGGCCCCAACAGCCGCAAGCTGCTGGCCGAGGTCACCGACATCGACCTGGACAAGGACGCCTTTCCGTTCATGACCTGGAAGGAAGGCAAGGTCGGCGGCGTACCGGCGCGCGTGTTCCGCATCTCCTTCACCGGTGAGCTGAGCTACGAAGTCAACGTACAGGCCGACTACGCCCTGGGCGTGTTGGAGAAGATCGCCGAGGCCGGCAAGAAGCACGGCCTGACCCCATATGGTACAGAGACCATGCACGTGCTGCGTGCCGAGAAGGGCTTCATCATCGTCGGCCAGGACACCGACGGCTCGGTCACCCCGGACGACCTGGGCATGGACTGGTGCGTTGGCCGCACCAAGCCGTTCTCCTGGATCGGCTGGCGCGGCATGAACCGCGAGGACTGCCTGAAGGAGAACCGCAAGCAGCTGATCGGCCTCAAGCCGGTGGACCCGAACAAGGTGCTGCCCGAAGGTGCGCAACTGGTGTTCGATCCCAAGCAGCCGATTCCGATGACCATGGTCGGCCACGTCACCTCCAGCTACATGAGCGCCGCAATGGGTCACTCCTTCGCCATGGCCCTGGTTCGTGGCGGCCTCAAGCGCATCGGCGAGCGCGTCTTCGCGCCGTTGGTCGATGGCAGTGTGATCGAAGCCGAAATCGTCAGCCCCGTGTTCTATGACCCGAAAGGGGATCGCCAGAATGTCTAACGTCAACGTCTACAAACAACGCCCTGCCGACATCGCCGGGCAATCGCCGCTGCACCACGCCGGCCTGCACGAACTGGCCGGCAAGGGCCGCAAGGGCGCCGGGGTGACCTTGCGTGAGAAGAAGCTGCTGGGCCATCTGGTGCTGCGTGGCGACGCCGACGATGCCGAGTTCGCCGGTGGCGTGCACAAAGCCCTGGGCCTGGAGCTGCCGGTGGCGTTGACCCTGGTGGCCAACGGCGACACCTCGCTGCAATGGCTGGGCCCGGATGAGTGGCTGCTGATCGTCCCCGGCGGCAGCGAGCTCGAGGTCGAGCGCAAGCTGCGCGAGGCCCTGGACGGCCAGCACATTTCGGTGGTCAACGTCAGCGGTGGGCAGACCCTGCTCGAGCTGCGCGGCCCCAAGGTGCGTGAACTACTGATGAAATCCAGCAGCTACGACGTGCATCCGAACAACTTCCCGGTGGGCAAGGCGGTCGGCACGGTGTTCGCCAAGTCGCAACTGGTGATTCGCCACACCGGCGAGGACACCTGGGAGCTGCTGATCCGCCGCAGCTTCGCCGATTACTTCTGGCTGTGGCTGCAGGATGCCAGTGCGGAATATGGGTTGGCGGTCGAAGCCTGACGGCAGAACCAGAAGCTGATACGAACAGCTCCCTCTCCCTTTGGGAGAGGGGTGGGGTGAGGGGAAAGGTGAACCGCGTTGTGTCGGATAGCCCTCTCCCCCGGCCCCTCTCCCATAAATGGGAGAGGGGTGAACAGCAACGGAGTTTGTCTCGGAGTCCACTATGAGCCGCACCCCCGATACCTGGATTCTCACCGCCCACTGCCCGAGCCTGCTCGGTACGGTCGACGTGGTGACCCGCTACCTGTTCGAACAGGGCTGCTACGTCACCGAGCACCACAGCTTCGATGACCGACTGGCCAGTCGCTTCTTCATCCGCGTGGAATTCCGCACCCAGGCCGATTTCGACGAGGCGACCTTCCTCGCCGGCCTCAACGAACGCACCGCGCCGTTCGATATGTGCACCGAGCTGACCCCGCCTGGCTATCGCGCCAAGGTGGTGATCATGGTCTCCAAGGCCGATCACTGCCTCAACGACCTGCTCTACCGCCAGCGTACCGGCCAGCTACCGATGGACATCACCGCCATCATCTCCAACCACCCGGATCTCAAGCCGCTCGCCGACTGGCACGGCATTCCCTATCACCATTTTCCCCTCGACCCCAACGACAAGCCCGCCCAGGAGCGTCGCGTGATGCAGGTGGTCGAGGATACCGGCGCCGAGCTGGTGGTGCTTGCCCGCTACATGCAGGTGCTGTCCGCCGACCTGTGCCGCAAACTCGATGGCCGTGCGATCAACATCCATCACTCGCTGCTGCCCGGCTTCAAGGGCGCCAAGCCCTACCACCAGGCGTACCAGAAGGGCGTGAAACTGGTCGGCGCCACAGCGCACTTCATCAACAACGACCTGGACGAAGGCCCGATCATCACTCAGGGGGTGGAAAGCGTCGACCATGCGCACTATCCCGAGGATCTTGTGGCAAAGGGACGCGATATCGAATGCCTGACCCTGGCCCGCGCAGTCGGCTACTTCCTCGAACGCCGGGTGTTCCTCAACGCCAACCGTACCGTAGTCCTTTAACCAGAGACCTTGCCGCACAGAGAACGGCGGCTGTCGGTTTTGCATCCGCGGCCGCGTCGCACGCTAGCTAGTCTGGCTAGACCATCGACACCCGTCCTGCCCAATAACGGCGGGTGCCGATAAAGACGCTCATTACTCCGCTACAAGGCCCGCGTGACTTGACGTCGCGCCTTTGTATCCACAAGAAGAAAGGAGATTTCATATGTCTGATAATCGCGGTGTGGTTTACCTCGGCGCAGGCAAGGTCGAAGTACAGAAGATTGACTACCCGAAAATGCAGGATCCGCGCGGCAAGAAGATCGAGCACGGGGTCATCCTCAAGGTCGTTTCCACCAACATCTGCGGCTCCGACCAGCACATGGTGCGCGGTCGTACCACCGCTCAGGTCGGCCTGGTGCTGGGTCACGAGATCACCGGCGAGGTGATCGAGAAGGGCCGCGACGTCGAGCGTCTGCAGATCGGTGACCTGGTTTCCGTGCCCTTCAACGTCGCCTGTGGTCGCTGCCGCAGCTGCAAGGAACAGCACACCGGCGTCTGCCTGACCGTCAACCCGGCGCGTGCCGGCGGCGCCTACGGCTACGTCGACATGGGCGACTGGACCGGTGGCCAGGCCGAATACGTGCTGGTGCCCTACGCCGACTTCAACCTGCTCAAACTGCCGGATCGCGACAAGGCCATGGAGAAGATCCGTGACCTGACCTGCCTGTCCGACATCCTGCCGACCGGCTACCACGGCGCCGTTACCGCTGGCGTCGGCCCAGGCTCCACCGTATACGTCGCTGGCGCCGGTCCGGTCGGTCTGGCCGCTGCTGCCTCGGCTCGCCTGCTCGGCGCTGCCGTGGTCATCGTTGGTGACCTCAACCCGGCACGTCTGGCGCACGCCAAGGCGCAGGGCTTCGAGATCGCCGACCTGTCGCTGGACACCCCGCTGCACGAGCAGGTCGCCGCGCTGCTGGGTGAACCGGAAGTGGACTGCGCCATCGACTGCGTGGGCTTCGAGGCCCGTGGTCATGGCCACGAAGGCGTCAAGCACGAGGCTCCGGCCACGGTGCTCAACTCGCTGATGCAGATCACCCGCGTCGCGGGCAAGATCGGTATCCCCGGCCTGTACGTGACCGAAGACCCGGGTGCGGTCGATGCCGCTGCCAAGATGGGCGCGCTGAGCATTCGCTTCGGTCTGGGCTGGGCCAAGTCGCACAGCTTCCACACCGGTCAGACTCCGACCATGAAGTACAACCGTCAGTTGATGCAGGCCATCATGTGGGACCGCATCAACATCGCCGAAGTGGTCGGCGTGCAAGTGATCAGCCTGGACGACGCACCGCGCGGTTACGGCGAGTTCGACGCAGGCGTGCCGAAGAAATTCGTCATCGATCCGCACAAGATGTTCAGCGCGGCGTAATGCCCAGCTGCGTGGCCCGGCGCTGTCGCGGGCCACGCGTGTTTGCGTTGGCGGCGCGCTGCGCGCGTCGCGGATAGGTTTACGGCCAGGCGCATTGGTCCGCGCCTTCTTCTTCGGGAGCCTTCGGGCTCCCTTTTTTGTTGTGGGCGGCAATCTGCTGCGGACCTTGTCGCCGCTCGCCCGACTATCGAGCCGTGGCGCATTCGACGATCCGAACGCGTCCGCTATCAGTCAGCCAGGGTTTTCGCCGCGCAGCTGTTCGATGCGTTTGTCCTTGGCCAGCCAGAGGTCCGAAACCCAGTCCTGCACCCGCAGGCGGAAGGCCGGATCATTCTCGTAATCACCCAGGTACAGCGCCGGATCGAGTTCCAGGGTCTGGATATCGATGATCACCTTCGGCCCCTGGCCGCTGAGCAGCGCCCAGAAGCCTGGTACCTGCCTGGCGGGGTACACCAGCGTCACGTCCAGCACGGCATCGATCTGCTCGCCCAGCGCGGCGAGCACGAAGGCCACGCCGCCGGCCTTGGGCTTGAGCAGGTAGCGGTAGGGTGACTGCTGCTGGGCCTGCTTGGCCGGGGTGAAGCGGGTGCCTTCCAGGTAGTTGACCACGGTCACCGGCAGACGCTTGAACTTCTCGCAGGCGGCCTTGGTGATCTCCAGGTCCTTGCCCTTCATATGCGGGTTTTTCTGCAGGAAGGCCTTGGAGTAGCGCTTCATGAAGGGGTAGTCGAGCGCCCAGAAGGCCAGACCGAGAAAGGGCACCCAGATCAGCTGCTGCTTGAGGAAAAACTTGAAATAGGGCGTCTTGCGGTTGAACGCCTGCACCAGCGCCGGGATGTCGACCCAGGATTGATGATTGCTGATCACCAGGTAGGAGCGGTCGGGGCGTAGTGCGGCATTGCCACGGATGTCCCAATGCGTCGGGGTCAGCAGGGCGAAGATGCGTTTGCAGTTCTCCGCCCAGAACTCGGCGACCCACATTACCCCGCGTGAGCAGGTATCGCGCGCCGCCTGGCCCGGCAGCACGAACTTGGCCAGGGCGATCAGCAGCAGGGGGCCGATCAGCAACAGGGTATTGCTCAGCAGCAGGACTATATTGAGTAGGCCGGTCAGCAGGGGACGCATATCAACTCCTTGGCGGGCGCGAAGGGGCCATCATAAGCAACTGAAGAATCTGGCTCAAAATTGCGACTAGTGGCATATGGCCATTTATTGCGAAAAGCGTGATGCTGATCGGTGTGGAACTTAAGGGGATTGCTCGTCGATTCCAAGGTGACGCGCTCGAGCGCTCCCACCAACTTGCTCTGGATTATCTCGATGTTGAAACGCATTGCGGTAGCCGATCTGCGCATCGGCATGTATGTCCAGGAATTTTGCGGGTCATGGATGGACCATCCATTCTGGAAGTCGAAATTTCTTCTCAATTCACCACAGGATCTGCAGCGTATCCGCGCCAGCAGCATCGGTGAGTTGTGGATCGACGTCAGCAAGGGCCTGGATGTCGAGGCCGGTGCCGTTGTCAGCACCGAGGCAGAGGCGCAGAAGGAGGTCGAGGCGACGCTGATGGCAGCGGTGCAGCCCCGTAGTACCGCGCTGAGTGCATCGATGGATACCGAACTGGAGCGCGCCGCCAAGCTCTGCGCCCGTTCCAAGCAGGCGGTGCTGAGCATGTTCGGCGATGCACGCATGGGCAGGGCGCTGAATTTCGAGCAAGCCGAGTCGCTGGTGGAGGAAATCTCCGAGTCGGTGATGCGCCACCCCAATGCCCTGATCAGCCTGGCGCGACTCAAGCATGCCGACGAATACACCTATATGCACTCGGTGGCGGTCTGCGCACTGATGATCGCCCTCGCGCGGCAGCTTGGTCTGGGCGAGGGGGCGGTACGCGAGGCCGGCCTGGCCGGCCTGCTGCATGACGTAGGCAAGATGGCCATCGATCAGGAGGTGCTGAACAAGCCCGGCAAGCTTAGCGACGCAGAGTTCGCGGCGGTGCGCCGTCACCCCGAGGCCGGCGGCGAGATCCTCCTGGCCGGCAAGCATGTCAGCGCCCTGGTGCTGGATGTCTGCCTGCATCACCACGAAAAGATCGATGGCAGTGGTTATCCGTATGGCCTGCAGGGTGAGCAGATCAGTCTGTTCGCTAGAATGGGCGCGGTCTGCGACGTGTACGACGCCATCACCTCCAACCGGCCCTACAAGCCGGGCTGGGACCCGGCCGAGTCGATCCGCAAGATGGCCGAGTGGAAGGGGCATTTCGACGAGGCGGTATTCCAGGCCTTCGTCAAGACGGTCGGCATCTATCCGGTGGGGGCGCTGGTGCGTCTGGAAAGCGGCCGGCTTGCGGTCGTGCTGGAGCAGAATGCCAAGTCGCTGCTGGTGCCCAAGGTCAAGGCGTTCTTCCTGGCCAAGTCGAAAGTGCAGATTCCGCCGGTGGTGATCGACCTGAGCAAAGCGAACGCACAGGATCGCATCGTCGGGCGCGAGTCGGCAGCGGCCTGGGGCTTCGAACATCTGGACGAACTCTGGAGCGGCATGCCTGTGCAGCGAGCCCGGCCGTAACGCTTTGTCATCCTTGCCGGGGAACACCGCAGGACAGGGGCAGTCGGATAACGGGACTTCCATTGCACAGGAGTGCCGACCTTGAAATACGCCCTCTTTCTGCTGGCTGCTGCGATCAGCCTGCCGGCCATGGCCGATGAACAACCAGACCTTTACGGCCGCTACGAGCTGATCAAACTCCCCGCCCTCGGCCAGACCCTCAAGGCCAAGATGGATACCGGTGCCATGACCGCCTCGTTGTCGGCCAAGGACATACAGCCGTTCGAGCGCGATGGTGAGGACTGGGTGCGCTTCCGCCTGGCCGTCGACGGTGCCGAAGATACGATCTACGAACATCCGCTGGTGCGCATCGCCGAGATCAAGAAGCGCGCCGAAGAGAGCGATGCCGAAACCAAGGAAGTCGCCTACTCGCAACGTCCGGTGATCGAAATGCCGATTTGCCTGGGCGAGGAGGAGCGCACCATCGAGGTCAACCTGACCGATCGCAGCACCTTCAGCTATCCGCTGCTGATCGGTGCTAGTGCCATGCGCGATCTTGGCGTGGCCGTGGACCCGGCGGAGCGTTACACCCGCGAACGTCCGCAATGCTGAGCTAAGCGGCGTATCTCGCGAGGGACCATTGCTCAAGCCGGACGAGGGCTTACGCACGATACTGGGCGATTGGGCCTTGAACGAGGCTGACCGCGGCGGCCAACTCTGCTAAAAACGGATAACAACGAAAGGAGCCGCCGCATGAAAACCGTCGCAGAGGTCATTCGCAATAAAGCCAACGCCTATGTCTACAGCGTCGACAGTGAGGATTCGCTGCTGGACGGGCTGCGCATCCTCGCCGAGCAAAAGATCGGTGCACTGCTGGTGCTCTCCGGCGGGCGTCTGGTCGGCATCGTCAGCGAGCGCGACTACGTGAGAAAGGTGGCGCTGGCCGAACGCTCGCTGCTCAACACCAGGATCAGCGAAATCATGACCCGCGATGTGGTCAGCGTCGGCCCGCGTGACAGCGTGCAGTACTGCATGGAACTGATGACCGAGCGTCGCCTGCGTCACCTGCCGGTACTGGCCGAAGGCGAGCTGATCGGCCTGTTGTCGATCGGTGACCTGGTCAAGGAAACCATCGCCGAACAGGCCGACCTGATCCGTCAGCTGGAGCAGTACATCCGCGGCGAGATTCCATAAGCGCGTAGCCCGGATGCAACCCGGGGAACGAGTGGCACGATTTCCCGGATTCCATCCGGGCTACGAAAACCTCACGGGAGGCGCTTTCGACTCTGGCATCCTGCTTCGTTCTACCTCCTGCATCCATGCAGTCGCAGCGGCGCTTGTCGTGTAGGGCGGGTGCAACCCGCCAACTTCCCCCTGGCAGGCTACCTAATGCCTCGCTTGACGCCCGCCGCGGCCCCCGGCAGTCTGCCGCCGTCGCCCCACAGGTGCAGGACGCCCGATGCCGCAGATACTCATAGTCGAAGACGAAGCCGCGATTGCCGACACGCTGGTCTATGCCCTGCAGGCCGAAGGCTTCGCCACCCATTGGTCGAGTCTCGGCGGCGAGGCGCTGACGCTGCTGGAGAACGGCACCTTCGACCTGGCCATTCTCGATGTTGGTCTGCCCGATATCAGCGGCTTCGAAGTGTGCAAGCGCCTGCGCCGTTTCTCTGAAGTACCGGTGATCTTCCTCACCGCGCGCAGCGAGGAAATCGACCGTGTGGTGGGCCTGGAAATCGGCGCCGACGACTACGTGGTCAAGCCCTTCAGCCCGCGTGAAGTGGCGGCGCGGGTCAAGGCCATCCTCAAGCGCGTAGCGCCGCGTGAGATGCCGACAGCCAGCGCGCCCAGCGTCTTTCAGATCGACGATGCCGCCTTTCGCATTCACTACCACGGCCAGGCCCTGAGCCTGACCCGCCACGAATTTCGCCTGCTGCGCACGCTGCTTGGCCAGCCGCGCCGGGTCTATTCACGCGAGCAACTGCTCGATGCCCTCGGCGTCGCCAGCGAAGCCGGCTACGAGCGCAACATCGACAGCCATATCAAGAGCCTGCGCGCCAAGCTGCGCGCCATCGCCGCAGCCGAGGAGCCGATCCAGACCCATCGCGGCCTGGGCTACAGCTACGAGCCGGAGCTCTGAATCATGCCTCTGGGCGTACGCATCTTCCTCGTCTACTTCCTCTTCGTCGGGCTGGCCGGCTGGTTCGTGCTGAGCACGGTGATGGACGAGATTCGCCCCGGCGTGCGCCAGAGCACCGAGGAAACCCTGGTCGACACCGCCAACCTGCTGGCCGAGATCCTGCGCGACGACCTCAAGTCCGGCACCCTCGGCCAGGGCCGCCTGCACGAGGCACTTGAAGCCTATGGCCGGCGTCAGCCGCAGGCGAGCATCTGGGGCGTGACCAAGGCCGAGGTCAACCACCGCATCTACGTTACCGACGCCCAGGGTATCGTCCTGCTCGACTCGTCTGGTGTGGCGGTGGGCCAGGATTATTCGCGCTGGAATGACGTACTGCTGACCCTGCGCGGCCAGTATGGCGCGCGCTCGACCCGTGAAGACCCGGACGACCCGGATTCCTCGGTGATGTACGTGGCGGCGCCGATCAGGGATGGCGAGCGCATCATCGGCGTGGTTTCGGTGGCCAAACCCAACCGCACCCTGCTGCCCTATATCGAACGCTCGCAAAACCGTCTGAGCTGGCTCGGCGCCGGGCTGATCGGCCTTGGCCTGCTGATCGGCGCGGCGCTGTCCTGGTGGCTCAGCGCCGCGCTGGGCAAACTCACCCGCTACGCCCAGGCGGTCAGCGAAGGCCAGCGCGCCGAGGCGCCGAAGGTACGTGGCGGCGAACTCGCACAACTGGCCCAGGCGGTCGAGCGCATGCGCACCGAGCTGGAAGGCAAGGCCTACGTCGAGCGTTACGTACATACCCTGACCCACGAACTGAAAAGCCCGCTGGCGGCCATCCGTGGCGCCGCCGAACTGCTCGACGGCGACATGCCCACCGAACAGCGCCAGCGCTTCGTGGCCAATATCCAGCAGGAAAGCGCGCGCCTGCAGAACCTGATCGAACGCCTGCTGCACCTGGCCCAGGTGGAGCAACGCCAGGGTCTGGAAGAGCGCGTGGCGGTACCGCTGGCGCCGCTGGTGGAGGAACTGTTGCAGGCGCAGCAGGCGCGCATCACAGCTACCAATTTGCAGATCGAACACTCGCTGCCAGCCGGCCTCAGTCTGCGTGGCGAACGCTTTCTGCTACGCCAGTCGTTGGCCAATCTGCTGGACAACGCCCTGGATTTCACGCCGCCCGGAGGGCTTATCCGCATCTGCGCCGAACCGCAGGGCGAGCGCATCGTTCTGCGTCTGCTCAACCAGGGTGAGGCCATCCCCGACTACGCCCTGGCCCGCCTGACCGAGCGCTTCTATTCCCTGCCGCGCCCCAACGGCGGGCGCAAGAGCACCGGGCTTGGCCTCAACTTCGTGCAGGAAGTGGCCGAGCTGCATGGAGGTGAATTGCATATCGGCAATGTCGAAGGTGGCGTTGAAGTGAGCCTGACGCTGCCCATCTAGGGCACGCTGGCGCTGCTGTGGGGTAGGCTTTGCCGCGACCGATGCATAAACCTGTCGCTGCTAAAGCGCCTCCCACGAGGGCTGCCCAGCGCAGAAATTAGATAGCGCCCACGCTCCAGCGTGAGAGCCGTCTCACGACTCTCTGCATCGCTCACTCGTTCGGAGATGCAGCTGCCTGCTGGTCAGTGCTGTAGCGTCGAGGTCTTCGTTCCCACCCAGCCGTGAGAGCGATCTATTCGGGAATGTCCTTCACGAACGTGGCTTCGACTCGTCTCGATACGAGCATGTAAGGCACCCAGATAACGGCGCTGAACAAGGTGCGTGCAAATTCCTTGGTCGTGTCCGGATCGAATACAGGTTCGTCGGTAAAGATGAGCGAGCCTAACCAGGCATCAAAGGGAATGAAGACTAGGGAAATCAGGATCGTGGCAATAAAGACCTTTGGGAAGAGATAGTGTTTTGTGAAGAACAGGTAAAGCAGAAGTGCGCACGCAATCAGCATGCATGAATTGAAGATGGCTTCGAAGACCAGCAGGGGCGCCCACAGCCAGTGATAGTACTCGGTGCCGGGAGTGGTCAGCGTTTCGAAGGTTCCGTCAGTGAATACTGAATAGAACATCGGCCCGTAGGTGATGGATATGCGCAGGGGCGTGATGATCAGGCCGAGCCCGACCAGAATCAACCAGCCACCCAATCCCTTTAATTTTGCGTTATCGCTCATGTTTACATCCTTGTGATGCATGTCTGACTATGAATGGACACCCGCTCTGCTGGTGCCTGGGTTCGCTGTGCTCGACCTAGGATACCTGCTGACGTAAACCAAGGAGAACGCATGCAATATGTAGTGACGGCATTCGATTTTACCGACCCGGATGCATTGTCTCGTCGTCTGGAGCACCGAGAAGCTCACCTGGACGGGTTAAAGAAAATGACGGCGGCCGGTACGTTTCTCAGCGGTGGGGCGATTCTTGATGCAGAGGGCCGTATGGTGGGCTCTTCTGCCCATGTCGAGTTTGGCAGCAGAGATGCACTTGAACATTGGCTTGATCATGATCCCTATACGCTGGGGAAAGTCTGGGAAAAAGTAGAGGTGCGGGAGATCAAGCTCTTTCCTGTCGCGCAGTTTGCCCGCTAGCTCAGCATCACCAACGCTAGGACTTGCCGCACTGATCGCGGATAAATCCGCTCCTACAGGAGAGGTTGTGGTTCGGGTGTGGGGGCTTTGAGCGGTAAGCGCAGCAGCTCCACCTGCCACCAGGTTGGGAGCAGGCGGCGGACTTCGGGGCGGGCGAAGCGGTCGTCGATCAGATAGAGCACGCCCTGGTCTTCCGGCGTGCGGATCACCCGGCCGGCGGCTTGCACGACCTTTTGCAGGCCGGGGTAGAGGTAGGTGTAGTCGTAGCCATTGCCGAACAGGGCGTCCATGCGCTGGCGGATTTCTTCGTTGATTGGGTTGAGTTGGGCCAGGCCGAGGGTGGCGACGAAGGCGCCTATCAGGCGTTCGCCGGGCAGGTCGACACCTTCGCCAAAAACGCCGCCGAGCACGGCGAAGCCGATGCCGCGGCCGCCGATCTGGAAGCGTTCGATAAAGCCCTGGCGCGCCGCTTCGTCCATCTGTCGCGATTGCGTCCACACCGGGATGTGCGGGTGATCGCGGCGCAGCTCCTGAAGCACCTGTTCCAGGTACTGATAGCTGCTGAAAAAGGCCAGGTAGTTGCCGGGGCGTTCGGCGTACTGGCGCGCCATCAATTGGCAGATCGGCGCCAGGGAGGCGTCGCGGTGCTGGTAGCGGGTCGATAGGTTGCGCACCACCTGCACATGCAGTTGTTCGGCACTGAAGGGTGAGGCCACGTCCAGGCACTGCGTCTCTTCCGGCAGGCCGAGCAGGTCGAGGTAGTAGTGGCTGGGGCTGAGGGTGGCGGAAAACAGCGTGGCGCTGTGGGCATCTTCGAAGCGTGGGCCGAGGAAGGGCGCCGGCAGGATATTGCGGATGCACAGGGTCGAATAGCTGCGCCCGTTGACGGCCTCATCGCGGTTGATGTCGAACAACGAGTGCGGGCCGAAGCTTTCCGCCAGGCGGCAGAACAGCATGGCGTCCAGATAAAAGCTGAGCAGCTCGCCGCCATTGCCTTCGGGCTGGTCGGTCAGTAGGTCGGTGATGGCGCTGACCGCCTTGCCCAGAGCGGCCAGTAGCAGGTCCGGCGCCAGCGGGTAGACCTGATAGGGCACCTCTTGCTCGCGGTGCAGCTGATCCCAGTGGCGGTCGATCCGGTCCAGCACGCTCTTCAGGCGTTTCGGCGCGTCACGGCACATGGCCTTGAAGCGCGCCTGATCCAGCTCGGCGCTGTACATGCCGCGCCCGCGCTCCACCAGGTTGTGTGCTTCGTCCACCAACAGGCAGACGCGCCACTGGTTGATCAGGGTGAGGCTGTGCAGCAGCGCGCCGAGGTCGAAGTAGTAGTTGTAGTCGCCCACCACCACGTCGCTCCAGCGGCATAGCTCCTGGCTCAGGTAGTAGGGGCACACGCCATGGGCGATGGCGATATTGCGCACGGCCTGCTGATCCAGCCAGCGTTCCTTGAGCGCCGCGCTGCGTGCAGTCGGCAGGCGGTCGTAGAAGCCTTTGGCGAGTGGGCAGGAGTCGCCATGGCAGGCCTTGCTCGGGTGTTCGCAGGCCTTGTCTCGGGCCACGTGCTCCAGCACGCGCAACGGTGTGTCGGGTTCGCGCAGGCGTTGCAGCGCATCGAGTGCCAGGCGCCGGCCGGGCGTCTTGGCGCTCAAGAAGAACAGGCGGTCGAGCTGCTGGCCGGGCATGGCCTTGAGCTGCGGGAACAGGGTGCCGAGGGTCTTGCCGATGCCGGTGGTGGCCTGCGCCAGCAGGTAGTGGCCGTCGCGCGCGGCGCGGTACACCGCTTCGGCCAGTTGCCGCTGGCCATGACGAAACTCGCCGTAGGGAAATTTCAGATTCTCCAGCGCCTCATTGCGTGCCTGCTGGTGCGCCTGTTCCTGTCGCGCCCAATCGATATAGCGGCGGCAGTGCAGGGCGAAGAACTCACCTAGCGATTCGGCGCTGTGGCGCTCACGGAACACCGTTTCCTGCTGGGTGATCACGTTGAAGTAGACCACCGCCAGGTCCAGCTCATCGAGTTCCAGCTCCTGGCACAGCAGCCAGCCGTAGACCTTGACCTGCGCCCAGTGCAGCAGGCGGTGGTTAGCCGGGATGCGCGAGATGTCGCCGCGGTGGGTCTTGATCTCTTCCAGCAGACGAAACTCGGGGTCGAAGCCATCGGCGCGGCCGCTGACCGTCAGCCCCTCGAATTCGCCAATCAGCGGCAGCTCGGAGACGTAATCCGGGCCGCGCCTCGCAACCACCGTGGCGTGCCCGGCCATGCCTTCGGCGGCGGTGGGTGATGGGGTGAAGCGTAGGTCGAGATCACCCTCCTTGGCGGTGAACTCGCACAGCTCGCGCACGGCGACGCGCAGGCTCACTCGGCCCACTCCACATAGCAGACGCTGACCGGCATGCCGTGCTCGGCACAGAAGGCCAGCCAGCGTTTCTGGTTGTTCTGCAGGCGGTCGCCGGGGCCTTTCACCTCGATCATCCGGTAGCGCCCCTCGGCCGGCCAGAACTGGATCAGATCGGGCATGCCCGCGCGGTTCTCGCGGATGTCTGCCAGCAGGCGACGAAACCAGGCGCCCAGGTGCAGCGGCGGCAGGCAGGCCAGTGCCTGTTCCAGGCGCTCGGCGTCGAGCAGCTCCCAGAACACGAAGGGCGACTGGATGCCGAACTTCTCGGAGTGGGTACGGCGCATGGCCTCGAGGTAGCTGCCGTCGTCCAGGCGTGCCAGACAGGTGGCGAACAGTGGAGCGCGCCGCGCATGGAAGTCGGCGCGGTGCAGATCCACCGGGCCGGTGTGGAAGGGGTGGAAGAAGGCACCCGGCAGGGGAGCGAAGATCGCTTCCCAGCAGAGCAGACCGAACAGCCCGCAAATCAGCGTGTTTTCCACGTAATGCACGGGCGCATCGGGTTCGGCCAGGTGCAGGGCCACTGCCAGTTCGACGCTGGCGGCGCGCGGCAGGCACAGATCGAGACGATTCTCGCTGAGCTTCGCCGCCCTGGCCGCTGGCGCCAGGCCGAGGCGTTTGCGCAGGCGGGTGCGCCCCCGCTCGGCCAGTTGCGCTTCTTCGGCGTTGTGTGGCGCCTCGATCACCTGTTCGGCTAGGGTCAGCGCCTCGGCATCGCTGCCCAGGCGCTCGAGCACGCGAATCTGCCGCTGCCGCGAGCCGACCGCGCGGGTATCACGGTACAGCGTCAGCGCCGATTCCAGCTCGCCGGCGCGTTCCAGTTGTTGCGCCATTTTCAGCAGCAGGCGTTGGTAGCGCTCGCCGATATGCGGGTTGTCGCTGGCAAAATCCCCGAGCTGCTGCAGCACCTCGGCTACAGGCAGGCCGGCTTCGAAGGCCTCGCGGCAGGCGCGCAGATGCAGGTAGTCATCCACATCCCGGCGGTTGCGGAAGCCGCGCGAGCCCGGCGTGATCGGCACCTGCTCGTAGCGGAAGATGCCCAAATCGGCCAGCACGAACTCCGACCAGTTCTGCGCCAGGTTGCCGAAGAACATCAGGCGCAGGCGGTCGCACAGCGGACCGATGGCCAGGCTCAGCAGGCGCTCGTCCAGTTGCGGACACCAGTCGGCCAGGCTGCGCGGTTCGACATGCAGCTCGCGCAGGTGGTCGAGCGCCTCGCTTTTCTTCAACGCTCCGCGTGGCAGGTTGGCGGCGAAATGCGTGGCCAGTTCGTCCTTGAGCAGCAGGGCGCCCAGCTCGTCGAAACTCAGAGCCGCGCAGTCGATCAGCCAGCCCAGCACCAGCAGTGGTGCAGCCGCATTCTGGATTTCGCCGATCTCCGCATAGCGCAGCTTGCTGACGCGAAAGTGCACGCCCTTGCGCATCACCAGGCGCACCAGCAGCGCCTGGGCGGGCAATGGCAGCTGGAGAAATTCCACGATGAAGGCGCGCTCGGCATCGTCCATCAGGTCACGGTGATGGGCGTCGAGCCAGTCGAGAGCCTTGCGAAAATTGGCCAGGTAATAGAGTTCGGGGGCGTCGAGGGCGAGCATGCTGCGAAGTTTCACTGGTTTTTTATACAGATGCCAGTGCCTTTCGCCCGCGAAGCTGCCGAGCAGACGGAAGGCGAGGGTGATGCCGCCTGGTCTTTTTCTGATGGCTATCTGGCTGATCGATAAACGCTTTTTTCGGGTATCGACGGCGTCGATGGTCACTATCCCGAGATGTGCCTTTTGCCGTTCTGGGGCGTGCGTAACATGACAACCGTAGCCAGTTACTTGCCCCCTCTTAAGGAGAACGATCATGAAAAAGCAAATCCTCGCCAGCCTCGTTATCGCCACCCTGTCGGCCAGTGTATTCGCTCTGCCACAGATCTCCGCGCAACAGTCCGCCGCTCCGGTCGTGGCCGAAGATGGTGCTGATCGCGTAGGCATCAATCGTGTCGCCGAAGGCGGTGCCGAGCGTACTCTGGAGCGTTTCCGCGTAGCCGAAGATGGCGCAGATCGCGTTGGTCTGAACCGTATCGCCGAAGGTGGCGCAGATCGTGTTGGTCCGAACCGCGTAGCCGAAGGTGGTGCTGACCGTGTGGGTCTTAACCGCGTAGCCGCAGACGGTGCTGATCGCGTTGGCCTGAACCGCGTAGCCGCAGATGGCGCTGACCGCGTTGGTCTGAACCGCGTTGCCGCAGATGGCGCCGACCGCGTAGGTGCCAGCCGTATCGGCTGATCCGGTCATCCATCACGCGGGAGCAGTCGTATGCCGCATAGCAGTTAGGAAGGGCGCCCCGAATCGGCGCCCTTTCTTTTTCACCCATTCTCCACACAATCTCCACGCTCGCCCCATACGCCACCCACCGCCGCTACCCAGACTCTGCCGTACCTTCACTCGCTACGGAGAGCCGTACCATGAGCCGTTCCCTGGGCTTCAAGCTGGGCGCCATCGCCCTGCTGATTCTGCTGCTGATGATTCCCCTGCTGATGATCGATGGCCTGGTCGACGAACGTCAGGGCCTACGCCATGAGGTGCTGCAGGACATCGCTCGCAGTTCCAGCTACCGCCAGCAGATCACCGGGCCGATCCTGGTGCTGCCGTATATCAAGACCACGCATGAGTGGAAGACCAACGAAAAGACCGGCGAGCGCTACAGCGAGGAGCGTCAGCGTCGCGGCCGCCTGTATTTCCTGCCGGAGCGCTTCGTGCTCGAAGGAACGGTCGGCACCGAGCTGCGAGCGCGCGGCATTTACGAAGCGCGCCTGTACCGCAGCGACAGCCAGGTCAGCGGTCAATTCCGCCTGCCGGCACGCCTCGGACTGGGCGACGACCTGGGTTTCTACCGCTTCGATAAACCCTTCCTCTCGGTCGGCATCAGCGATATCCGTGGTATCAGCAACGACCTGCAACTGCGCCTGAACGGCCAGACCCTGAGTTTCGCACCGGGCAGCGGGGACGATAACTTCGGCGCCGGCGTGCATGCACCGCTCCCTGCTCTGGATGCGCAGGGTGGGCAGACGCTCGAGTTCGCCTTTGATCTGAAACTGCAGGGCACCGAGCAGCTCTCGATAGTGCCGGTCGGGCGTGACAGCCGGGTCAAGCTGAACTCCGACTGGCCGCACCCGAGCTTCGTCGGCGAATACCTGCCGAGTAGCCGTGAGATCAGCGCTGCGGGTTTCACGGCCGAGTGGCAGACCAGCTTCTTCGCCACCAATCTGGAGGAGGCTTTGCGTGACTGCGTGGGCAGCGAGCGTTGCCAGGGGCTGTTTGGCCGCAACTTCGGGGTGAGCTTCGTCGACCCGGTCGACCAGTACCTGAAGACCGACCGCGCGATCAAGTATGCGCTGCTGTTCATCGCCCTGACCTTCGCCACCTTCTTCCTCTTCGAGGTGCTCAAGCGCCTGGCCGTACACCCGGTGCAGTACGCCCTGGTCGGCCTGTCGCTGGCGCTGTTCTACCTGCTGCTGTTGTCGCTCTCCGAACATCTGGATTTCGCCCTGGCCTACGGTCTGTCTGCCAGCGCCTGCGTCGCTCTGATCGGGTTCTACGTCAGTTTCGTGCTGCACAGTTGGCGGCGCGGGTTGGGCTTCGGCAGCCTGCTGGCCGCGCTGTACGCCATGCTCTACGGCCTGCTCAACGCCGAGGACTACGCCCTGCTGATGGGCTCGCTGCTGGTGTTCGGCGTGCTCGGCAGCGTGATGGTGCTGACCCGCAAACTGGACTGGTACGGCGTCGGCCGCAGCGCTGCGCAGGCCTGAATCTGAATGGCGCGGTCACTACAAGCCGCGCCTCTTGTCGGAGGTGATCCCCATGCGTCTTCTCATGCAATTTTCCGCCTGCCTTGGGCTCGGTCTGGTGGTGGCGGTGATGATCCTCATCGGCCTGATGTTCTGCGGCTGGTTCAATCTGATCGACGGCCTGTTGCTGACCGGCAAGCCGCTCGCAAGCCTAAGCCTGATGGTGCTGCCGGAGGGTTGCTGGAGTGCCCTGACCGGCATCCAGAACGCTGAGAGCAACGGTACGCTGCGTTCCTTTCTGTCGCTGTGCGCGGCGTTGGGCCAGGTCGGCCTGCTGCTGGCGCTGGGCTTCATGCGCCTGTGGTATCGGGTATGAGCGGGCATATCGGTTTGCGCGAGGATACGCGTGCCGGGCATCTGCTGGCGCTGCGCATTGCCTGGCTGTTTCGCGATGGCCGTCATGGGCAGTGGGCAGTTAGCGGCGTAGACTCGCGCCGGGATGAACCGGAGGCTCTCAAGGATGAAAACTTTATTTGCCGCAGCCCTGGGCTGCTTGCTGCTGAGCGGCGCCGTACTGGCTGACGATTGCCGCCAGCGCCTGCCGGCCTGGATCGAGATGGCCCATCCGGGCCATGCGCTGGAAGACCAGCGCGGGCGCTATCGTGTGGACGCCGAGCGCAGCATCTGCAAGGTCTGGCCGGCGCGGCCTCAACTGACCCTGCTTGCGATGCCGCTGGTGCGCGCCGAACACGATGGCTACGGGGAAACGGACCTGGAATTGCTGGTGTTCGATAGCGCCAGGCAGCGTTTCCTGGTGCGCCTGGTCGAGCCCAATCGGCTGGATTGGGATGCGGTTTTTATCGAGGATTTGAGGTTCGATACCGCGCCTTATCGCCTGCGCGCAGACGATATTGCATTCGGTGTGCGGATATCGCGGCGCGGCAGTTCGCGGCCCAATCCGTTCTATGAAACCCGGCTCGATCTTTACCAGCTGGACACCGATAGCCTGCGCCCATTGTTGAGCGAGTTACCGGTGAGAACGGCTGGAGGCGAGTGGGATACCAACTGCAGCGGAGCGTTCAGCGAAACCAAGGGCGTGCTCATCATCACCGACCGGGTTGGGCACGGCGGGTATCGCGATCTGCTGCTGAAGAACACGCGTGTCGAGCGGCGTATGGCGCTGATCGACGGCGAATGCCAGACCGTCGAGGAAAACTCCCATCGCTATCAGTTGCCCATCGAGTTTGCTGAGGACCGCTATCTGCTGCCGATCGAACTGGTCTCCGATCCGCTCTGAAGGCATGTATTCGCCGCTCTTGCCATCCCTTTACGGCAAAACCTTATCCGCCTGGTCTGCGCCTGAAGGCAGATAGCGTCGTAGGTGACGGTATGTAGCCCGGATTTGATCCGGGAATGGTGTGCCGAGCCATCCCCGGATGGCATCCGGGCTACGAGGTGACAAGCCAGGGTGAACCGCGTTCCCCTGGCGCTCGGCTTTACAGACTGACCGAAATTCCCGCCTGCAGCGTGCGCGGTTCGCCCGGGTAGGACCAGACGTTCCAGGCGCGCTCTTCATAGTGCTTGTCGAACACATTGTTCAGGTTGAGGTTCAGGCGCACGTTCTCGGTCAGCGGGTAGTAGGCCAGCAGGTCGACCAGGCCGTAGCCGTCCATATCGAAGGTGTCGTTGCTGGTCTGCCCCTGACGTTCGCTGACGTACTTCAGGCCGATGCCCAGGCCCAGGCCGGCCAGCGGGCCGCCATCGAACTCGTAGGTGTCGAGCAGGTTGAAGCTGTGCCGTGGCACGTTGGCCAGGCGCGAGCCCACCGGCATGGTGGCGCTGGTGCTTTCGGTGACTTCGGCGTCGACATAGGCATAGCCGCCGATCACCCGCCATTGCGGAGTGATGTTGCCGGCCAGGTTGATATCGAAGCCGCGGCTGCGCACTTCGCCAGCGGCGATTTTGCGAGAGGTATCCACCGGATCGTCGGTCAGCACGTTTTCCTTGACGATATGGAACGCCGCCGCGGTCAGGCTCAGGTCGCGGTCGGCCATGTCGTACTTGATACCGACTTCATGAGCGACGCCTTCTTCCGGATCGAAGGCATTGCCCAGGCGATCTGCGCCACGGTTGGGTTTGAACGAGCGCGAGGTGTTGGCGAATACCGCCAGCTCGTCGGTGAGGTCGTAGATCAGGCCGAAGCGCGGCGAGACTGCATTGTGCGCCTGATCCCAGCTGCCGCTGCGGTTGAGCTTGTTCACATAACTCTGCTCGAAGCGCTCGATGCGCGCGCCTACCTGCGCCTTGAGGCGTTCGGTCAGGGCGATCTGGTCCTGCAGATAGAAGGCGTAAGACTTCAGCGTCTCGGCATCGTGAGTGGTCGGAGGAGAGACTAAACCGGGCAGCGGCTGGCCATGTACCGGGTTGTACAGGTCGATGGGGTAAGCGTTGCCGCCTGGCGAGCGGATGATCAGCGAGTTGTAGTTGAACTTGTCGTATTCCACACCCACCAGCAGGGTGTGGGCGAAGCCGCCAAGGTCGAAGTTGCCTTCGGCGTTGGCCTGGGCATTGACGTCGTTCCAGTTCAGCCAGCGCTCGTTGTAGTTGCGCCCGACCACGCTGCTGCCAGCGGCCAGGCCGCGGTAGGCGTTGCTGTTGTTCTCCACGGCGCCGCCGGACAGCTCGCCATCCAGGTACTGCACGCCGCCGCGCAGCGTCCAGCTGTCGTTGAGCAGGTGTTCGATGCGCAGCTGGGTGGTGGCATTGGCGTTGGTCAGCTTGCCGGCGGCTTCCTCGCCGAGGAAGCGATCGCGCGGCAGCTTGCCCTGCTGGTTGGCGTAGCGGGTGACGCCACGGTCGAGCGGATGGCGGTTGTGCAGGTAGTCGCCTTCGAGGGTGACGGCGGTGTCCTCGTTGAGCTGCCAGTGCAGCACCGGGGCGACGTTGTAGCGCTCGCTCTCGACGTCATCGCGGAAGCTGTCGCCGCCCTCGGCCACCAGGTTCAGTCGATAGGTGAAGGCGGCCTGTTCGTCCAGCGCACCGGTGGTGTCCAGCGTGCCGCGGCGCAAGCCCTCGCTGTTGACCTGGCTGCCCAGTACGGTGCGGCGCTTGGCCTGCGGCTGCTTGCTGACGATGTTGAAGGTGCCGCCTGGATCGCTGCGACCGTAGAGCATGGCCGCCGGGCCGCGCAGCACTTCGATGCGCTCGATGGTGCTGGCGTCGGGCATGTTCGGGTAGCCGCGGTTGACGGCGAAACCGTTGCGGTAGAACTCCTGGCTGTTGAAGCCGCGAATCAGAAATTCGGTCAGACCCTGGCCACCGAAGTTGTTGCCGCGCTCCACGCCGCCGGCGTAGTCGAGCGCATCCTCCAGACGCACTGCGCCGATGTCCTGCACCACTTGCGCCGGTACCACGCTGATCGACTGGGGAATCTCGTGAATCGGCGTATCGGTACGGGTGGCACTGGCCGAGCGGCTGGCCCGGTAGCCATCCACCGGGCCGTCGGCCTGCTCGCTGGGGGCGGTGATCTGCATTTCTTGCAGAGCCAGCGGCGTGTCGTTTTCAGTGCTGGCGAAGGCGGTGTGACTGGCGAGAGCGGGTAGGGCGAGAAGCGGTACGACCAGGCGTCGCATGGTTTGAATCCTTGGGGCGTAGGGGTAGGTGAGGGCCCGGGATTCTAGTGTTTTAGAGAATCGCTATCAAATGAGTTTTTATCTTATTCGTAAACTTTTCAGCCGCCATTTCTCTTCTACGGTTTTGCTGTTCGAGATCAGTGTTGGAAACGTCGTGATGCGGCTACTACCAATGTCTATCTGTCGGACGGTGCTGGCCTGCTGCTAGCTTGAAGCTGCATCAGAATAACAATAACCGGAGGCGTCTATGACTTCTGAACAAGCAAATGCCGCGGCCTACTGGAAGGCCAACGTGCGGCTCATCACCTGGAGCCTGATCGTCTGGGCGCTGGTTTCCTACGGATTCGCCATGATCCTGCGCCCGATGGTCGCGGGAATCTCCGTTGGCGGTTCCGACCTCGGATTCTGGTTCGCGCAGCAAGGCTCCATCCTCTTCTTCATCGGGCTCATTTTTCACTACGCGTGGAGACTGAACAAACTCGATAAAGAATTTGGCGTCGAGGAGTAAGCGGTCATGAGCCAATTCGTAATCAACATGTTGTTCGTAGGCGCGTCCTTCGCGCTCTACATCGGCATCGCCATCTGGGCGCGTGCCGGCTCCACCAAAGAGTTCTACGTCGCCGGCGGTGGTGTGCATCCGGTCACCAACGGCATGGCGACTGCCGCTGACTGGATGTCCGCTGCATCCTTCATCTCCATGGCGGGCCTGATTGCCGCCGGCGGTTATGCCAACTCCACATTCCTCATGGGCTGGACCGGCGGCTACGTGCTGCTGGCGATGCTGCTGGCACCCTACCTGCGCAAGTTCGGCAAGTTCACCGTGCCGGATTTCATCGGTGATCGCTTCTACAGTCGTGGCGCGCGCCTGACTGCGGTGATCTGCCTGGTGATCATCTCCGTGACCTACGTGATCGGCCAGATGGCCGGTGCCGGTGTTGCCTTCTCGCGCTTCCTCGAAGTGAGCAACTCCACCGGTATCTGGATCGCCGCGGCCGTGGTATTCGCCTACGCCGTATTCGGTGGCATGAAGGGCATCACCTACACCCAGGTCGCTCAGTACGTGGTACTGATCGTGGCCTACACCATCCCGGCGATCTTCATCTCCCTGCAGCTGACCGGTAACCCGATCCCGCCGCTGGGCCTGTTCGGTGACCACGTCGAATCCGGCGTGCCGCTGCTGCAGAAGCTCGATGAAGTGGTACGTGAGCTGGGCTTCGCTGCCTACACCGCGGATGTCGACAACAAGCTGAACATGGTGCTGTTCACCATGTCGCTGATGATCGGTACCGCCGGTCTGCCGCACGTGATCATCCGCTTCTTCACCGTACCGCGCGTGGCCGATGCCCGTTGGTCCGCCGGCTGGACCCTGATCTTCATCGCCCTGCTGTACCTCACCGCTCCGGCCGTTGCCTCCATGGCGCGTCTGAACCTGGTGACCACCATCTATCCGGAAGGCACTTCTGCCCCGGCCCTGTCCTACGAAGAGCGTCCTGAGTGGGTCAAGACCTGGGAAACCACCGGCCTGATCAAGTGGGAAGACAAGAACGGCGACGGCCGCATCCAGATGTACAACGATGCCGCACCGGCCTTCACCGCGACCGCTCAGGAGCGTGGCTGGAACGGTAACGAGCTGACCGTGAACAACGACATCCTGGTTCTGGCCAACCCGGAGATCGCCAACCTGCCTGGCTGGGTAGTCGGTCTGATCGCGGCGGGCGCCATTGCCGCGGCATTGTCGACGGCGGCTGGCTTGTTGCTGGCGATTTCTTCGGCGATCAGTCATGACCTGATCAAGACGCTGATCAATCCGAAGATCAGCGAGAAGAACGAGATGATGGCGGCGCGGATATCGATGGCCTGCGCAATCTTGCTGGCGACCTATCTGGGCTTGAATCCACCCGGGTTCGCCGCGCAGGTGGTGGCGTTGGCCTTCGGTATCGCTGCGGCAACCCTGTTCCCGGTACTGATGATGGGGATCTTCTCCAAGCGCATGAACGACAAGGGCGCGATCTGCGGTATGGTCGCCGGCCTGGTAGTGACGCTGCTGTACATCTTCACCTACCTGGGCTGGTTCTTCATTCCGGAAACCAACATGCTGCCCAATACCCCGGACCAGTGGTTCATGGGTATCTCCCCGGCTTCCTTCGGTTCCGTCGGCGCCCTGATCAACTTCGCCGTTGCCTACGGCGTATCGATGGTCACCGCCGAGCCGCCGCAGGAAATCCAGGATCTGGTGGAAAGCGTGCGTACCCCCAAAGGTGCTGGTGCCGCTCTGAACCACTAAGCATAATCCTGGCCTGACGCCATCTGTCGATGGTCCAGGGTCTGACAGACGGGCCTCCACTGGAGGCCCGTCTTTTTTCGGGAACAGTCATATGTTGTGGACTTTGCTTGCCATCGTGGTGGCGGGGCTCGGCGCTGCCGGTATCGCTCTGCTGCTGCGCAAACTGACGCGTAACAAGCTGCCGAGGTGGATCGTGCCACTGTTCGGTGGCCTGGGAATGCTGAGTTACCAGGTGTTCTACGAGTACTCCTGGTTCGAGCACCAGCAGGCGCGTCAGCCCGCGGAGTCGGTCGTCGTTGCGACCGAAGCGGGTCACGTGTTCTGGCGCCCGTGGAGCTACTTCGTGCCGATGGTCACCGCCTTCACCGTGCTCGACAGCAAGAGCGTGGTGCGCGAGCAGGTGGCGGATGCGCAAGTGGCCGAGTTCATGCTCTACCGTTTCGAGAAACAGCACATCGATCACGTGTCGCACCAGGCGCATCTGCTCAACTGCACGACAGCCGAACTGTTGCCGCTGGACGATAAGCAGCAGCCTAAGGTCGCTCAACTCAAGCGTGTCGACAAGGACGAGGTGCTGTACCAGCGCGTCTGCATGTAGAGCGAATTCATTCGCGATGATTTGCCTCGGTGAAGGCCATGGTCGCGAATGATTGGCTCCCACCCTAATCGGCAAAGGCCGGGCGCAACGCCTGGCCTTTCATAGATGCAGATCAATGTTCGTCTGCGCAGCCTGCCTAGAATCGCCTGCTTTGCCTTGCATGCAGGTGTTTCATGTCGTTTTCCCCCGAACTGCTGTCGCCGGCCGGCACGTTGAAGAACATGCGCTACGCCTTCGCCTACGGCGCCGATGCGGTGTATGCCGGGCAGCCGCGCTACAGCCTGCGCGTGCGCAACAACGAGTTCGACCATGCCAACCTTGCGCTCGGCATCGATGAGGCGCATGCGCAGGGCAAGCAGTTCTACGTGGTGGTCAACATCGCCCCGCACAACGCCAAGCTCAGGACCTTCCTCAAGGACCTGGCGCCGGTGATCGAGATGCGCCCCGATGCGCTGATCATGTCCGACCCCGGCCTGATCATGCTGGTGCGTCAGCACTATCCGCAGATGCCGATTCACCTCTCGGTGCAGGCCAATGCGGTGAACTGGGCCAGCGTGGAGTTCTGGCGCCAGCAGGGGCTGACGCGGGTGATCCTCTCGCGCGAGCTGTCGCTGGAGGAAATCGAGGAGATCCGCAGCGAGGTGCCGGGCATGGAGCTGGAGGTGTTCGTCCACGGCGCACTGTGCATGGCCTATTCCGGGCGCTGCCTGCTGTCGGGCTACATCAATCGCCGCGATCCCAACCAGGGCACATGCACCAACGCCTGCCGCTGGCAGTACCAGGCCACGCCGGCGAGCGAGAACGAGCTGGGCGAAATCGTCCGCGTGGTCGAGCCGACCCTGGGCCAGGGCGCGCCGACCACCCAGGCATTCGTGCTGCAGGAGGCAGGGCGGCCGGACGATGAAATGACCGCCTTCGAAGACGAGCACGGCACCTACATCATGAACTCCAAGGACCTGCGCGCGGTGCAGCACGTCGAGCGCCTGGTGCGCATGGGCGTGCATTCGCTGAAGATCGAAGGGCGCACCAAGAGCCATTTCTACGTGGCGCGCACCGCGCAGGTCTACCGCCGCGCCATCGACGATGCGCTGGCCGGCAAGCCGTTCGACCCGAGCCTGTTGGGCAGCCTGGAGTCACTCGCGCATCGGGGTTACACCGAGGGTTTCCTGCGTCGCCACGTGCATGACGAATACCAGAACTACCAGCGCGGCAGCTCGGTGTCGGAGCATCAGCAGTTCGTCGGCGAACTGACCGGCGAACGCCGTGGCGAGCTGGCCGAAGTGCGGGTGAAGAACCGCTTCGCCGTCGGCGACGGCCTGGAGCTGATGACGCCGCAGGGCAACCTTCGTTTCGGCCTGGAGCACCTGCAGAATGCTCAAGGGCAGGCGCAGCCGGTGGCGCCTGGCGATGGCCACGTCCTGTATCTGCCGCTGCCGGCGGATGTGCAGCTGGAATTCGGGCTGCTGATGCGCGATCTCTAGGTTTTCGTAGGGTGGATGACGCTCCTTTCACCCACCATGAGGGCAACAACCTTGGTGGATGGGTGAAGCGTCATCCACCCTACAAGCACCTATTACATCGCGTGCTGGCGGCGTCGCCGGCTGGCCAATTGACGCTCCAATTCGCAGAGGCTGTCGATGCCTTGGCGGCGCGCCTTGCTGAACAGCATCAGCGCCAGTTCGGCGGTAACCAGCGCATCGGCGCTGGCGTTGTGGCGTTGGTGCACCTGCAGACCAAATTCGGCAACCCACTCGTCCAGCCCGCCCTGGCGGATGCGTGCCTGCGGACACAGCAGCGGGGCAATTTCGGCAACATCGAAGAAATTGTGCTGCAGGCGATAACCCAGGCTCTGGCGCAATGCCCGGGCCAGCATGCGCTGGTCGAAGCCCGCGTGGAAGGCCAGCAGCGGGCTGCTGCCGACGAACTCCATGAAGTCCAGCAGCGCCTCGGCGGGGTCGACGCCGCGGGCCACTTCACTGGGGGCGATGCCGTGGATCAGGGTGCTGGCGCTGGCCTGATGATCGGGCTGGTGCAGGGTGCATTCGAACTGTTCGGCGAAGTCGATGGCGCCGTTGTCGATCACCACCGCGCCGATGGCCAGCACCTGATCACGGCGCATGTTCAAACCGCTGGTTTCCAGATCGAGCACGACAAAGCGCTGCTCATGCAGGGGGCGTTCGTCGAATGCTGCCGGTGCGCTCAAGGTCTGGCGACGTTGCAATTGCTGCTGGGTCAGGGCCGGACCGCGGCCGGTGAACCAGGTGAACCTGCTCATAGCTGATACCTCATGGCCAGGCTGCTCTGCAGGCGCTGCGCCTGGCGGAACGACTCGCGCAGAATACGCCGGTCCAGGTGGTTGAGGTGGTCGGGATCGACCCGATTGGAATAGGGCAGCTCGTCGCGCGCCTGCAATTGGTGCTGCTGCATGCGCGTCTGCTGAATGAAATGGTAGGCCTCTTCATAGGCGGCGCCATCCAGCGCATCGATCACCCCCTTGGCGATCAGCGCGCGCAGGCGTTCCATGGTGCCGACCGCGCCGATGCCATTGGCCAGCGCCAGCAGGCGTGCCCCGTCGACGAAAGGCGTCAGGCCCTGCACCTTGAGGTCGAGGGTGTCCTTGTCGGCGCCGGAACGGGCCACCACGAAATCACGGAAGCGCCCGACCGGCGGGCGCTGACGCAGGGCATTCTCGGCCAGCATCTTCTGGAACAGGCTGTTGCTGGCGACGCGGCCGAGCAGCTCGCTGCGCAGTTGCTCGCAGCCTTCGTCCGGGCCCCAGATGGTGCGCAGGTCGAAGTAGATCGACGAGCCCAGCAGGTTCTCCGGCGTGGCTTCGAGGACGAAGCCGGCGAAGCGCCGTGACCATTCCTGGCGCGACAGGCACAGCTCGGGATTGCCGGCCATGATGTTGCCCTTGCACAGGGTGAAACCGCACTGTGCCAGGCGCTGGTTGATCTCGCGCGCGATCGGCAGCAGGCGCTCACGAATCGCGGCAGCCTCGGCGGCATCGCTGGCCTCGAAAAGAATGCCGTTGTCCTGGTCGGTGTGCAGGGTCTGTTCGCGGCGGCCTTCGCTGCCGAAGCACAGCCAGGTGAAGGGGATGCCGGGATCGCCCATTTCCTCGAGGGTCAGCTCGATCACCCGGCATACGGTGTGGTCGTTGAGCAGGGTAACGATATGGGTGATCTGCGTCGAGCTGGCGCCGTGGGCGAGCATGCGATCGACCAGCAGGCGGATGTCGCTGCGCAGCCCGGCCAGGGTCTCGACCTTGCCGGCATGGCGAATGGTGCGCGCCAGATGCACCAGGTCGACACGCTGCAGGCTGAACAGATCGCGCTCGGAAATCACCCCGCGGAGTTTCTCATGCTCCACCAGGCAGACGTGGGCGATATGCCGCTCGGTCATGGCGATGGCGGCATCGAAGGCGCTGGCATCCGGCGCCAGATGGAAGGGGTTGGGCGTCATCAGATTGCCGATCGGCTGGGCCAGGTCGACGCCGTCCGCGACTACCCGGCGCAGGTCGCGCAGGGTGAAAATGCCCAGCGGCCTGTCGGCCGGATCGAGCACCACGATGCTGCCCACGTGCTGTTCGTGCATCAGTCGCACGGCATCGCGCAGCGGCGTGTCGGGCGCGCAGCCGATGGGTTGGCGCATGGCCAGTTCGCCCAGGCGGGTGTCCAGCGAATATTGCGCGCCGAGGGTTTCGACGGCGCGCAATTGCGCCTGCTGGTTGACCTGGTCGAGCAGGCTGCTGACCCCGCGCAGGGCGAAGTCGCGCAGCGGGTTGGAGACGGCGAATAGTTTGACGAAGGCGACCTTGGCCAGCAGCAGGCAGAAGGTGTCTTCGGCGGCCAGATGCTCGGTGCGCGTGGCACGCTCGCCGATCAGCGCGGCCAGGGGAAAGCACTCGCCGGCGGTGATCTCGAAGGTGGTCTCGGTGCCGCGACGGGCGCTGTGCGGGCGCTCGCCATGCACGCGGCCCTGTTTGACGATGTAGAAGTGTTCGACCGGGCCGTCGCTGGGCTTGATGATCGAGTCGCCCTCGGCATAGAAGCGCAGCTGGCAATGCTCGACCAGAAACGCCAGGTGAGCGGTGTCCATCTGGTTGAAAGGCGGGAACTTCTGCAGGAACTCCATGGTGCCGTGGATGTTCTGCAGCACCGCTGTCTTGCCCGCATCGGCCATCGCGTCGGCCTTGCTCATGGGCTTGCGCCTCGCAGTTTCGGGATGTTGTCAGTGTGGTGCGGTCTCGGCGCTTTGCCCATTGCACCTAAGTAGGGGGCGCAGCTCCCGCCGAGAAGGCAGCCCTGTGGGAGCGGCCTTGGCTGCGAAGCTTTTGTGCAAATATCGTTCGCGGACGAGTCCGCTCCCACACAAGCCTGCTCCCGGCCAGGCGGATACGAAAAAGCCGCCCGGAGGCGGCTCGTTCACTGCGCAGCGATCAGAGGCCGTTCTTGGCCTTGAACTCGCGACGACGGCGATGCAGCACCGGCTCGGTGTAGCCGTTGGGCTGCTTGGTGCCTTCGACCACCAGCTCCAGCGCGGCCTGGAAGGCGACGTTGTTGTCGAAGTCCGGGGCCATCGGGCGATACAGCGGGTCAGCCGCGTTCTGACGATCGACCACCGGCGCCATGCGCTTGAGGCTTTCGACCACCTGCGCTTCGGTAACGATGCCGTGGCGCAGCCAGTTGGCCAGCAGCTGGCTGGAAATGCGCAGGGTGGCGCGGTCTTCCATCAGGCCGACGTCGTTGATGTCCGGTACCTTGGAGCAGCCGACGCCCTGGTCGATCCAGCGCACCACGTAGCCGAGAATGCCTTGCGAGTTGTTGTCCAGCTCGTTGCGGATTTCTTCTGCTGACCAATTGGTGTCCTTGGCCAGTGGGATGCTCAGGATGTCGTCCACCGAAGCCGGGGTGCGCTTGGCCAGTTCGGCCTGACGGGCGAATACGTCGACCTTGTGGTAGTGCAAGGCGTGTAGGGTGGCGGCGGTCGGCGACGGGACCCAGGCGGTGTTGGCGCCGGACAGCGGATGCGCGACTTTCTGCTCGAGCATGGCGGCCATCAGGTCCGGCATGGCCCACATACCCTTGCCGATCTGCGCGCGGCCCTGCAGGCCGGTGGCCAGGCCAACGTCGACGTTGTTGTTCTCGTAGGCACCGATCCAGGTCTCGCTCTTCATCGCGGCCTTGCGCACCACGGCGCCGGCTTCCATGGAGGTGTGGATTTCGTCACCGGTGCGGTCGAGGAAACCGGTGTTGATGAACACCACGCGCTCGCTGGCGGCCTTGATGCAGGCTTTCAGGTTGACGGTGGTGCGGCGCTCTTCGTCCATGATGCCGACTTTCAGGGTGTTGCGGGCCAGGCCCAGCACATCCTCGACGCGGGCGAAGATCTCGCTGGTGAAGGCGACTTCTTCCGGGCCGTGCATCTTCGGCTTGACGATGTACACGCTGCCGGTACGGGTGTTCTTGCGCGTGGTGTTGCCGATCAGGTTGTGCACCGCGATCAGGCTGGTGAACAGCGCGTCCTGGATGCCTTCCGGAATCTCGTTGCCTTCGGCGTCGAGGATGGCCGGGTTGGTCATCAGGTGGCCGACGTTGCGCACGAACAGCAGCGAGCGGCCATGCAGGGTCAGCTCCGAGCCGTCCGGCTTGGTGTAGACGCGATCCGGGTTCATGGTGCGGGTGAAGGTGCTGCCGCCCTTGGACACTTCCTCGGCCAGGTCGCCCTTCATCAGGCCCAGCCAGTTGCGGTAGACCACCACCTTGTCGTCGGCATCGACGGCGGCGACGGAATCTTCGCAGTCCATGATGGTGGTCAGCGCCGCTTCCATCAGCACGTCTTTCACGCCGGCGGCGTCGGTGCTGCCGATGGGGCTGGAGGCGTCGATCTGGATTTCGAAGTGCAGGCCGTTGTGCTTGAGCAGCACGGCGATCGGCGCGCTGGCCTCGCCCTGGAAGCCGACCAGTTGCGCGTCGTCACGCAGGCCGCTGTTGCTGCCACCCTTGAGGGCAACGACCAGCTTGCCGTCGACTATGGCATAGCCGGTGGAGTCGACGTGCGAGCCGGCAGTCAGCGGCGCGGCTTCGTCGAGGAAAGCGCGGGCGAAGGCGATGACCTTGTCGCCACGTACCTTGTTGTAGCCCTTGCCTTTCTCGGCGCCGCCTTCCTCGCTGATTACGTCGGTGCCGTACAGTGCGTCGTACAGCGAGCCCCAGCGGGCGTTGGAGGCGTTAAGGGCGAAGCGCGCGTTCATCACCGGCACCACCAGCTGCGGGCCGGCCAGGCGGGCGATTTCTTCGTCGACGTTGCCGGTGGTGGCCTGGAAGTCTTCCGGCTCCGGCAGCAGGTAGCCGATTTCCTGGAGGAAGGCCTTGTAGGCGGCGGCGTCGTGGGCCTGACCCTTGCGCGCCTGGTGCCAGGCGTCGATCTGCGCCTGCAGCTCGTCGCGCTTGGCCAGCAGGGCGCGGTTCTTCGGCGCCAGGTCCTTGATGACCGCGGCGGCACCGGCCCAGAACTGGTCGGCAGCGATGCCGGTACCGGGAATGGCTTCGTTGTTCACGAAGTCGTACAGGGCTTTGGCGACCTGCAGGCCACCGACTTGAACGCGTTCAGTCATCACTTGCCTCACTCTCTGAGCTTTACTCAATCGCCGCTTCGGGCACCTCTGAAAACGACCTGCGGATCAGCGCCTGCGCTTTCAGAGAGGCTCGTCGGAGACGGGCTGGCCGTCTTGTAGTCCGTGGCGCGGCATACTACATCAAGATTCCGGGGAAATGCAGTGGTTGCGCGTCAGACTGCGACCAAAAGACTAATTCGGGTCATGCTGAATACGCTCTGTGTGCAAAAAGCGGCGCTATTGTTCCATAAAATAATTAAAAACGTACACGATTAATTGATCCCGCTACTGACAACGGCATCAATATGGCCTACGCGTCCCTCGCCTATACTGCCCGACACGCCTTCTGGAGCCTGTCATGACGGTTTCCGCTGCTTCTGCTGCCGATCTTGTCGATCTCATCCGGCTCTTTGCCGGCTACCTGCGTTTCTATCAGGTGTCACGGGCCGATGCGGACATCGCCGCCTTCCTCGGCTCGCGGCTGGAGCGCGGAGATTCGTGTTTGTTCATCGCCCGTGACGGACAGGGCGCCGCGCAGGGGTTCGTGCAGCTATATCCCTTTCTGTCCTCGCTGGCGCTGGAACCGGCCTGGCTGCTCAGCGATCTGTATGTCGACGAAAGCGCGCGCCGCTGCGGCGTTGGCGAGGCGCTGATGAATGCTGCCCGCGCCCATGCCGAGGCAACCGGGGCCTGCGGTCTGCAACTGGAGACGGCGAAGACCAACCTGGCCGGTCAGCGCCTTTACGAGCGGCTCGGTTATGTGCGCGACGAACAGTTCTTCACCTACTGGTTGTCGCTGCGCGACTGACTTTCCCATCCTGTGAACGAGTGAGGTAGTACATGGATCATCTGGTACTGACGGTGATTGCCGAGGACCAACCCGGCCTGGTCGAGCGTCTGGCCGGCTGCGTGGCCAATCATGGCGGCAACTGGCTGGAGAGCCGGATGGCGCGCATGGCCGGGCAGTTCGCCGGGATCGTGCGGGTGGATGTGCCGGCCGAGGCTCATGGCGGCCTGATCAAGGAACTCGAGGGGTTGAGTGCGCAGGGCATCCGTGTGCAGCTGGCGGCCAGCGGTAGTGAACCAGGCGGGCGTTTCGCCGCGATTCGCCTGGAGCTGGTGGGTAACGACCGTCCCGGTATCGTGCGCGACATCACCCGCGTATTGGCCGAGCAGGGCGTCAACCTGGAGAGCTTGCTCACCGAGGTGGCACCAGCACCGATGAGCGGCGAGCTGTTGTTCACCGCCGAGGCGCTGCTTGCCGTTCCGGAGACCCTGGCTCTGGAGCAATTGCAGGCGCGCCTGGAGACCCTGGCCGACGATTTGATGGTAGAGCTGAATCTGCGCGCCGAGGAGTGATATCCACGGCAGGCGTGGATCAGCCTGTGGATAAACTGGGGAGCCCCGGCGCACTGCCTAGTGTCCCGGGGCTTTTCATTGGCTGGCTAAAAATCCAGCAAGATCAAAGGCTTGTGCACAAACGCCGGGGATGGAGCTGTGGATAAGCCGGGGACGAAACGGGCCGCGCCAGAGTTGGCGCGGTTTGGGCAGAGTTGGTTGTTTTCTGCGCATGTGCACCACGGCCCGGGCGGCGCCGACACCAGCGGTGGACGCTAGCCGGTTACGGCGTCAGGTTCTCGCAGAAGGGCGTTTGCGCAGGTTGAGCCAGATATCCAGGCTGTATACAAACAGGCCGGCCCAGATGCAGGCGAAGGCCAGCAAGGTGCTGGGCGCGAAATGTTCATCGAACAGCAGGATGGCCTGCAGCAGCACCAGCGTCGGCGCCAGGTACTGCAAAAAGCCCAGCGTGGTGTAGGGCAGGTGCCGGGCTGCGGCGTTGAAGCACACTAGCGGCACCAGGGTGATCGGCCCGGCGGCTGCCAGCCAGAGTGCTTCGCTGCTGGTCCAGAAGCTCGCCTGGCTACTCATCGCCGCAGGGTGCAGCACCAGCCAGGCCAGCGCCACGGGGACCAGCAACCAGGTTTCCACCACCAGGCCGGGCAGCGCGGCCACCGGCGCCTGCTTGCGGATCAGCCCGTAGAAACCGAAGGTCAGCGCCAGTACCAGCGACACCCAGGGCAGGCTGCCGACCTGCCAAAGCTGCTGCAGCACGCCCAGCGCAGCCAGGCCGACCGCCAACCACTGCAGGCGGCGCAGGCGTTCACCGAGAATCAGCAGGCCGAGCAAAACGTTGATCAGCGGGTTGATGTAGTAGCCCAGGCTGGCCTCGATCATGCGCTCGTTATTCACCGCCCACACGTACACCAGCCAGTTGGTCGCGATCAGCAGGCCGCAGCCGGCCAGCACCGCCAGGCGCTTGGGGTTGTCACGCAGCTCGCGCCACCAGCCTGGGTGTTTCCACACCAGCAGCAGCAAGCCGCCGAACAGCGCCGACCACAGCACGCGGTGCACGATGATTTCCATCGCCGGTACGCTTTGCAGGGCCTTGAAGTAGAGCGGGAACAAGCCCCAGATGATGTAGGCGGTAAGGCCCAGAATGTACCCGCGTTGCGGGTTGGCGGTGGCCATCGAGAATCCTTGGTTAGGCAGCTAACGGTTGCCGCGAAATTCTAGCGCTCTGGCCACAGGGCTGTCTGTTCGTTCAGCTTTTTCTGTATACCGAAGCGCCGGCAAAGTCGTAAGGCAAACTTTACGCGGCGTGCGCAACTGTATCGGTATGCAGGGGCTCGCTGGGTAGTCCAAATGCCGTCCCAGGTCCTTGGCATCGGACAAAAAGCATCGCGGCTGACGCGGAATGCCGCCCAGCCGTTCCTACAGATGTCCACCTGCCCGCTAGGAGCGGCTTCAGCCGCGAAGGCTTCTGCTCTCGATAGCCGCGATGATCCTGTAGCCCGGATGCAATCCGGATTGCACTCCCGGATTGCATCCGGGCTACGCCTCAGAACAGTCGCGTAGCCCGGATGAAATCCGGGGGAATACGGCGCCGGACCTTATCCAGGCTGCGCTTCAGAACAATCGCAGCGGCTCCTCATCCAGCGCCGCCAGTTGTTCGCGCAGGGCGAGAATCTGATCGCCCCAATAGCGTTCGCCAGCGAACCAGGGAAAGGCCAGAGGAAAGGCCGGGTCGTCCCAGCGCTTGGCGATCCAGGCGCTGTGATGCATCAGGCGCAGGGCGCGCAGGCCTTCGATCAGCGGCAGCTCGCGTGTGGCGAAGTCGTGGAATTCCTGATAGCCATCGACCAGTTCGGCGAGCTGACCGAGGCGCTCGTGACGCTCGCCGGCCAGCATCATCCACAGGTCCTGCACGGCCGGGCCCATGCGGCAGTCGTCGAGGTCGACCATATGGAAGGCGTCGTCGCGGCACAGCAGGTTGCCGGGGTGACAGTCGCCATGCACGCGTATCGGCTGGTAGCGCACGCGGGCGAACAGTTCGTCGAGGCGGGCGAGTAGATCGCGCGCCACCGACTCGTAAGCCGGCAGCAGGCTGCGCGGCACGAAGCCACCGTCGAGCAGCGAGGCAAGGGCGGCGTGGCCGAAGTTGTCCACGGCCAGGGTTTCACGGTAGACGAAGGGGCGGCTTGCGCCGATCGCATGCATGCGCCCGAGCAACTGGCCGAGGCGATACAGCTGGTCGAGGTTGCCCGGTTCCGGCGCGCGCCCGCCGCGCCGCGGGAACAGGGCGAAACGGAAACCACCGTGCTCGAACAGCGTCTCGCCATCGCGCGCCAATGGCGCTACCACCGGCACCTCATGCTCGGCCAGTTCGAAGCTGAAGCCATGTTCCTCACGGATCGCCGCATCGCTCCAGCGGTCCGGGCGATAGAACTTGGCGATCAGCGGCGTCTCGCCCTCGATACCCACCTGATAGACACGGTTCTCGTAGCTGTTGAGCGCGAGTACCCGGGCGTCGCTGAGGTAGCCAAGGCTCTCCACGGCATCGAGCACCAGATCCGGGGTGAGGGTGGAAAAGGGATGGCTCATGTGCGGCTCCGCAAAGGTGGATGCACAGTGTACCTGGCGGATGGTCTTGCCGTAGGGCGGGTGCAACCCGCCGCCAACATCGCTGGCGGTTGCACTCGCTCTACCTCCTTGTAGCCCGGATGAAATCCGGGGCAAGCCTTTGCGAAATTTCCTGGAGGGCTACGGTTCTGGCGGCTCGCACCCGCCCTACAGTTGCGTACCCAGCAAAACCTGGCTGGCAGCGAATTGTGCGCGCACCGGGTCGCCGGCGGCGACGCCCAGCCTGGCCAGTTGTTCCGGCTCGACCGAGGCGCAGAGCGTCTGGCCGTTGGCCAGGCTCACGCGCACTTCGCTCGGGCCATCGCTGCCCGGCAGAATGCGCTCGATATGGCCTTCGAGCGCATTGCGATTGGGATCTACCGGCTGGCTCAGCGGTTGTAGCTCCAGCCAGCCGGCCTTGATCAGGGCGACCACGCTGCTGCCTTCGCTCAGTTGCAGGTTTTCCGTGCTGTCATGGGTGATCAGCGCCTGCAGGTAGCTGCCACCGGGCAGCTCGATATCGATCAGGTCGTTATGTCCGTGCGCATGAATCGCCTGCACGCGGCCGGTCAACTGATTACGTGCGCTGGTGCGCAGCATCAGGCGGCCAAGCAGCTCCAGGTCGGCATCATCACCGGCTGCCTGCAGCAATTGCGCCTGCAGCGCCTGCAGACGTCGCTGCAGGGCCAGCAGACGTTCGCCAGCAGGCGTCAGGCGCGCGCCGCCGCCGCCCTTGCCGCCAACGCTGCGGCTGACAAGAGGCTGTTCGGACAAATTGTTCAACTCGTCGATGGCATCCCAGGCAGCCTTGTAGCTCAGCCCCGCAGCCTTGGCTGCGCGAGTGATGGAGCCTTGTTCGGCGATCTGTTCGAGCAGCGCCAGGCGTTTCGGTCGGCGGCTGAGCAGTTGGGCGAGGGGATCGAGCTGAGACATGGTTGGGTGTGGCCAGAGAGATGCCGGCACGGTGCGCGACTGTGCCGGGCGCGTCAAGTCAGCCATCGCCCGGCCGCGGCGTGCGAGCCAGGCAATAGACGTCGACGCGCAGGGCGCCGGCGCGGCGCAGCAGGTGGGCGAGCATGCCTGCGGTGGCGCCGGTGGTGAGCACGTCGTCGACCAGCGCCAGATGAGTACCGGCAACCTGCGCATGAGGGCCGATGCTGAATGCCTGACGCAGATTGCGCTTGCGCGTCGCAGCGTCCAGACCCTGCTGGGAGGGCGTATCGATACGGCGCTGCAGCCAGTCATTGTGTACCGGCAGCTTCAGGCAGGCGCCAAGCCAGTCAGCAAGCATCTGCGCCTGGTTGAAGCCGCGCTGCCGTTGTCGTCTGCGCGCCAGAGGCACCGGCAGCAGCGCCTGCGGCCTCGGCAGGCCTTCGTCATAGGCATGAATCAGGTGCTCGGCCAGCAGTTCAGCGAGCAGGCGGCCGTGAGGCCATTGCTTCTGATGCTTGAAGCGGGTGATCAGGTTGTCGACCGGGAAGGCATAGCGCCAGGGCGCCTCCACTCGGCTGAAATATGGCGGCTTTTTCTGGCAGGCGCCGCAGATCATGTCATGGGCTGGCAACGGCACCGCGCAGATCCGGCAGTGCGCGCCGAGCCAGGGCAGCTCGGCTTCGCAGGCGGTGCAGATGCTGTGCGTGAGGTGATCGGTTGCTTCATCGCAAAGCTGGCAATGGCGGCGTGATTGCAGCCAGGGCAGGCGTTGCAGAAAAGTGAGATCGAGCGGTGGCATGGCGGCTCGTCCGTGAGCGGTGGTGCCGGAAGTTTAGCCAGCGTCAGCGGATCAGCCAGCCCATGACGATCAGGCCGAGAAACACCCAGATCACCCCGCCGATGATCGAGCCGCGCAGGAACGAGCGCACGCCGCTGAAGAGAAACAGCAGACCGATGATCAGCAGAATGACGCTGAAGATCGACACGTCCATGCCAATGGCCCTGGCCAGGCCATGGAGGAAATCGTCGATGGCATCGGCCATGGCGCCCAGCACGCCGGACAGCATGTCGACGATAAAACGGATGGCGCGACCCAGCGCTTCGCCGAGTCCTTCAAAAAAACCTTCAACCTGCATGCAGAACATCCTGTGTGAGAGGTAAGCATTTGGCCTTGTGCCATAACATAAGTTCTATTGATCGATAAATGATCAGATGTAAACCTGTGTCTTTATCGTGGTTGACAGCATCCAATCGCTACTTATGATGGCCAAAGCCTGAATGCCCCGCTGTGGGCCCGACAACAGATGCCGCCAAGCGTCGAAGGACTTCTCTGATGAGCGCAACCGCTGAAACTTCCACCCGTCACGACTGGAGCCTCGCCGAGGTTCGCGCCCTGTTCGAGCAGCCTTTCAACGACCTGCTGTTCCAGGCGCAGAGCGTGCACCGCCAGCACTTCGACCCCAACCGCGTGCAGGTCTCGACGCTGCTGTCGATCAAGACCGGCGCCTGCCCGGAAGACTGCAAGTACTGCCCGCAGTCCGGCCACTACAACACCGGCCTGGATAAGGAAAAGCTGATGGAAGTGCAGAAGGTGCTGGAGGCCGCCGCCGAGGCCAAGGCGATCGGCTCCACCCGTTTCTGCATGGGCGCGGCGTGGAAGCATCCGTCGGCCAAGGACATGCCCTACGTGCTGGAAATGGTCAAAGGCGTGAAGAAGCTCGGTCTGGAAACCTGCATGACCCTCGGCCGGCTCGACCAGGAGCAGACCCAGGCATTGGCCGAAGCCGGGCTGGATTACTACAACCACAACCTCGATACCTCGCCGGAGTTCTACGGCAACATCATCACCACCCGTACCTACGGCGAGCGCCTGCAAACCCTGGCCTACGTGCGCGAGGCGGGGATGAAGATCTGCTCCGGCGGCATCCTCGGCATGGGCGAGTCGGTGGACGATCGCGCGGGGCTGTTGATCCAGCTGGCCAACCTGCCGGAGCATCCGGAGAGCGTGCCGATCAACATGCTAGTCAAGGTCAAGGGCACGCCATTGGCCGAGGAAAAGGACGTCGACCCCTTCGACTTCATCCGCACCCTGGCCGTGGCGCGCATCATGATGCCGAAATCCCATGTACGCCTGTCCGCCGGCCGCGAGCAGATGAATGAGCAGATGCAGGCCCTGGCCTTCATGGCTGGCGCCAACTCGATCTTCTACGGCGAGAAGCTGCTGACCACCGCTAACCCGCAGGCGGACAAGGACATGGCGCTGTTCAAGCGCCTCGGTATCAAGCCGGAGGAGCGTGAAGAGCACGCCGACGAGGTGCATCAGGCCGCCATCGAGCAGGCGCTGGTCGAGCAGCGTGATTCCAGACTGTTCTACAACGCCGCTTCGGCCTGATTCCTTTTATGTAGGAGCGAGCTCTGCTCGCGAATGACACCCTGTCCTGGCTTTTCGCTCGCGACGCTCGCTCCTACGGGAAACGTGCATGAGTTTCGATCTTGCTAAGCGCCTGGCCGAGCGCCAGGCCGCCGATCTGTTCCGCCAGCGCCCGTTGCTGCAGAGCCCGCAAGGGCCGCAGGTAGAGGTGGACGGCGAGCAACTGCTGGCCTTCTGCTCCAACGATTACCTCGGCCTGGCCAATCATCCCGAGATCATTCGCGCACTGCAGCAGGGCGCGGAAAAATGGGGCGTTGGCGGCGGCGCTTCGCATCTGGTGATTGGCCACAGCACGCCGCACCACGAACTGGAAGAGGCGCTGGCCGCGTTCACCGGCCGGCCCCGGGCACTGCTGTTCTCCACTGGTTACATGGCCAATCTGGCTGTGGTCACCGCGCTGGTGGGGCAGGGCGATAGCGTGCTGGAAGATCGCCTCAATCATGCCTCGCTGCTCGATGCCGGTCTGCTCTCGGGCGCGCGATTCTCGCGCTACCTGCACAACGATGCAGCAAGCCTGGCCGGTCGTCTGCACAAGGCCAGCGGCAATCGCCTAGTGGTCACTGACGGTGTGTTCAGCATGGACGGCGATCTGGCCGATCTGCCTGCACTGTGCGCCGAGGCGCGTGCGGCCCGGGCATGGGTGATGGTCGATGATGCCCATGGCTTCGGCCCGCTGGGCGCGACGGGTGGCGGCATCGTCGAGCACTTCGGCCTGGGCCAGGATGATGTGCAGGTGTTGGTCGGCACCCTGGGCAAGGCCTTCGGTACCGCCGGTGCCTTCGTTGCCGGCAGCGAGGAGCTGATCGAGACCCTGATCCAGTTCGCCCGTCCCTACATCTACACCACCAGCCAGCCGCCGGCGGTGGCCTGTGCCACGCTGAAAAGCCTGGAGCTGCTGCGCAGTGAGCACTGGCGCCGCGAGCATTTGCAGCGCTTGATCGGGCGTTTTCGTCAGGGCGCCGCCGAGATCGGCCTGAGCCTGATGGACAGCCCGACGCCGATCCAGCCGATCCTGGTCGGCGACAGTGCCCGCGCGCTCAAGCTGTCAGCGTTGCTCAGGGATCGCGGCCTGTTGGTTGGCGCTATTCGCCCTCCGACCGTACCAGCTGGCAGCGCGCGCTTGCGCGTGACCCTGTCCGCCGCGCACAGCGAGGCGCAGCTCGATCGGCTGCTTGAAGCGCTAGCCGAATGTTGGCCACAGGTGCAAAGCAATGCGTGAGACGCTGATTCTGTTGCCGGGTTGGGGCCTGGATAGCGCTGTATTGCAACCACTGGCGGACGCGCTTGGATATGACCTGAACGTGCAGCTGCCGGCCCTGCCGCGGTTAGCCAGTGCAGCCGCCGCCGACTGGCTCGACGAACTGGATACGCGCCTACCGCATGATTGCTGGCTGGCCGGCTGGTCGCTTGGCGGCATGCTCGCCACGGCCCTGGCGGCACGGCGCGGCGAGCGCTGCCGTGGGCTGATCACTCTGGCCAGTAATGCCTGTTTCGTCGCCGGCGATACCTGGCGCGCAGCGATGCCGGTGCCAACCTACGCCGCCTTCTATCAGGGTTGTCAGGATGACGCCGGCGTTACCCTCAAGCGTTTCGCCATGCTCTGCGCTCAGGGGGGCGCCGATGCTCGACGGCTTTCACGCCAATTGCAAGGCCGTCTGGCGACCAGCGACCAGTCCGCTCTGCTGGCCGGGCTGCGCCTGCTGGCCAGTCTGGACAACCGTGCGGCGCTGGCCGGGTTCGCCGGCCCGCAACTGCATCTGCTGGCCGAGCAGGACGCCCTGGTGCCCGCCGCCGCTGCCGATGACCTGCTGGCGCTTTTGCCTGGCGGCGAGGTGGATGTGCTGGAAGACTGCGGCCATGCCTTCGTGCTCGAACAGGCGGATGCGCTGGCGGCCTTGATGCTCGATTTCATCCGCGAGGCCTGCGATGTCTGAACATTGCGCGCATGCACTGCGCGTGTCTCCCGGCGCGCACAGCGCGACTTGCGCTCTGCCGGACAAGCGTCAGGTGGCTGCATCCTTTTCCCGGGCGGCAGAAAGCTACGACTCGGTGGCCGAGTTGCAGCGTACGGTCGGCACGCAGCTGCTGGCGCAACTACCGGCAGCGTTGCAACCGCGTCGCTGGCTCGACCTGGGCTGCGGCACGGGTCACTTCACTCGCGCCCTGGCCGAGCGTTATGCGCAGGGCGAAGGCCTGGCTTTGGACATCGCCGAAGGCATGTTGCGTCATGCCAGGCCACAGGGTGGCGCTGCGTATTTCGTTGCCGGCGATGCCGAGGCGCTGCCGCTGCAGGACGCCAGTGTCGATCTGCTGTTCTCCAGTCTGGCGCTGCAATGGTGCGGCGATTTCCCGCGGGTGCTGAGCGAGGCGCAGCGCGTGTTGCGCCCTGGTGGTGTGCTGGCTTTTTCCAGCCTGTGCGTGGGTACCCTCCAGGAGCTGCGCGACAGCTGGCTGGCGGTCGATGGCTTCGTCCACGTCAATCGCTTTCGGCGTTTCGAGGATTACCAGCAGATGTGCGCCGCCAGTGGTTTGCAGTCGCTGACCCTGCAACGCCAGGCCGAGGTGCTGCATTTCCCCGATCTGCGCAGCCTGACCGGCTCGCTCAGGGATCTCGGCGCGCACAATCTCAATCCGGGGCGGCCGGGTGGCTTGACCGGGCGTTCGCGCATTCGCGCGCTGATCGAGGCCTACGAGCGCTTTCGCCAGCCGCATGGGCTGCCGACGACCTATCAGGTCGTATACGGCGTGCTGCGGAAGCCTTCATAGACGCGAACCTCGCGTGACAACCAGGTAACAGACAAGCTTCGCGAGCAGGGCTCGCTGCTACGGGGGATCAGATGGCCCAGGCTTATTTCGTCACCGGCACCGATACGGAGGTCGGCAAGACCACCATCGCCGCTGGTCTGCTGCATGCGGCGCGTCTGCATGGTCTGAGCACGGCGGCGGCCAAGCCGGTGGCTTCCGGTTGCGTGAGCACGGCGCAGGGGCTGCGCAATGACGACGCGCTGGCGTTGCTGGCGCAGTGCTCGCTGCCGCTGCGCTATGAAGAGGTCAACCCGCTGGCCTTCGAGCCGGCCATCGCACCGCACCTGGCGGCACGCGAAGTTGGCGTCGAACTGGATGTCGCCAGCCTCTATCAGCCCGTACGCGACATTCTGGACAAGGGCGCCGATTTTTCCCTGGTCGAGGGGGCGGGGGGCTGGCGCGTGCCGCTGTCCGGCGCGCAGACGCTCTCGGATCTGGCCATCGCGCTGGGGCTGCCGGTGATTCTGGTAGTCGGCGTGCGTCTTGGCTGTATCAACCACGCCGTGCTGAGCGCTGAAGCCATTGGCCGCGATGGTCTGCAACTGGCGGGCTGGGTGGCCAATATCGTCGAGCCGCGAACATCGCGGCTGGAGGACAATCTGGCGACCCTCGCCGAGCGCTTGTCTGTCCCATGCCTGGGGCATGTGCCACGGCTTGAGAACGCCAGTGCCGATGCGGTTTCGGCGTACCTCGATCTGCAGCGGCTACCTGGCTGGTAATAAACAGCAACGCGATCATAGCTTTTTGTCTGTACGTTTTTTAGCCGATTTCTGCTTCAATACTGGCCATTAGGTTCTACATCCCCAGAGGGGTTGCCGATGCAAATCTCCGCCAACGCATTCAATTCGGGTTTGAACGGTATCCAGGCCGGGCAACGCCGCGTCGAGCAGGCTGCCGGTGATATCGCCAGCAACACCGTCAACCCGCCGCAGCAAACTACACAAACGCCGCCGCAGAATCAGGTCAACCCCAGTACGCAGGCCTCCGAGCGAAGCCGTCCCGACCTGACCGAAAGTCTCGTCGCGTTGCGCGTCGGTGAAAACGAAGTGCGTGCCAACGCACGCGTCGTTGACACCGCCGACGAAGTGCTGGGTACCTTGATCGACACCCGCGCATAGTTAGTTTCACCCCGGCTGCGGATGCGGCCGGTAGCGCGGCAGGAGGGCGCTCATGCAGATCGGCAACAGCCTGCCAGCTTTTACCCCAGCGCCCTCCGTCAGTTCGGCCAGGCCGCTGACTTCCGATGTATCTGCCGATATCGCTCGTGCCGATCAGGCGCCAGTGGCTGCGCCACAGGAGCAGCAGGCCGACTCCGCTGCCTCGGAGCGGGAAGAGGCTGATCGCGACCCCGCTGCATCGCCTGCCGGCAAGCCCGAATTAAGTCCCGAGGAACAACGCCAGCAGCAGCTGGAAGTCACCGAGCTGGTGCAGCGCGACCGTGAGGTTCGCACTCACGAGCAGGCGCATGCAGCCGTTGGCGGACAGTACGCCGGAGCGCCCACCTACAGCTTCAAGCGCGGCCCTGACGGACAGCGCTATGCCGTGTCCGGCGAAGTCAGCATCGACACCGCCCCCGTTCCCAACGATCCCGAAGCGACGCTGCGCAAGATGGAAATCGTCCTGCGCGCAGCGCTCGCGCCCATCGAACCTTCTCCGCAGGACCTGCGCGTCGCCGCGCTGGCCCAGGCGCAGGCGGCGCAGGCACGCGTCGAACTCGCCGAGCTGCGGGGCGAAGAGGCTAACGACGCCGTCGAGCAGCGCAAGTCGCGCGGCGAGTCTGACTCCGCCGAGGAGCAGTCTGCCGAGCAATCGCAGCAGGCTCTGCCGCCAGCGCCTAATCTTGATCTCTATCGGCGTCTGGGTGAATTGCCCGCGCCGGAGCCCCGCATCGATCTGGTCGCGTAGCGGCCGATTGGCAGCGCTTGACAAGGGGATGGCGTAAACGTATGTTTCAAACGCCTGTTTGATTGCCTTGGCCGCAGCCTCAGTGGCCAGGCAGCCGGGACTGATCCCGAGAGCGACCGCCAAGACGGTCACCCCAACTACTAGGAATCCACCGCAGAGGTTTACCGTTATGCCTGACTACAAGGCCCCCTTGCGTGACATTCGTTTCGTTCGTGACGAGCTGCTGGGCTATGAAGCTCACTACCAGAGCCTGCCAGGTTGTCAGGACGCCACTCCGGACATGGTCGACGCCATCCTCGAAGAAGGCGCCAAGTTCTGCGAGCAGGTTCTGGCACCGCTGAACCGTGTGGGTGATACCGAGGGCTGCACCTGGAGCGAATCCGGCGTGAAGACTCCGACCGGCTTCAAAGAGGCTTATCAGCAGTTCGTCGAAGGCGGCTGGCCGAGCCTGGCCCATGACGTCGAGCACGGCGGCCAGGGTCTGCCGGAATCCCTCGGCCTGGCCGTCAGCGAAATGGTCGGTTCGGCCAACTGGTCCTGGGGCATGTACCCCGGCCTCTCCCACGGCGCGATGAACACCATCGGCGCTCACGGCACCGACGAGCAGAAACACACCTACCTGACCAAGCTGGTTTCCGGCGAGTGGACCGGCACCATGTGCCTGACCGAGCCGCATTGCGGCACCGACCTGGGCATGCTGCGCACCAAGGCCGAACCGCAGGCCGACGGCAGCTACAAGGTCACCGGCACCAAGATCTTCATTTCCGCTGGTGAGCACGACATGGCCGACAACATCGTCCATATCGTTCTGGCCCGCCTGCCCGATGCCCCGGCCGGTACCAAGGGTATCTCGCTGTTCATCGTGCCGAAGTTCCTGCCCAACGTCGAAGGCGGCGTAGGCGAGCGTAACGCCGTTTCCTGTGGCTCCATCGAGCACAAGATGGGTATCCACGGTAACGCCACCTGCGTGATGAACTTCGACGGCGCTACCGGTTTCCTGATCGGCCCGGCCAACAAGGGCCTGAACTGCATGTTCACCTTCATGAACACCGCTCGCCTGGGTACCGCGCTGCAAGGCCTGGCCCACGCCGAAGTCGGTTTCCAGGGTGGCATCAAGTACGCTCGCGAGCGTCTGCAGATGCGTTCGCTGACTGGCCCGAAAGCGCCGGAAAAAGCCGCTGACCCGATCATCGTGCACCCGGACGTTCGCCGCATGCTGCTGACCATGAAGGCGTTCGCCGAAGGCAATCGCGCCATGGTCTACTTCACCGCCAAGCAGGTGGATATCGTTCAGCACAGCCAGGACGAAGAAGAGAAGAAAGCCGCCGATGAGCTGCTGGCTTTCCTGACTCCGATCGCCAAGGCCTTCATGACCGAAGTGGGCTTCGAAGCCGCTTCCCATGGCATGCAGATCTACGGTGGCCACGGCTTCATCAGCGAGTGGGGCATGGAGCAGAACCTGCGCGACTGCCGCATCTCCATGATGTACGAAGGCACCACCGGCGTTCAGGCGCTGGACCTGCTGGGCCGCAAGGTGCTGATGACTCAGGGCGGTGCCCTGAAGAACTTCACCAAGATCGTGCACAAGTTCTGCCAGGCCAACGAAGGCAACGATTCCGTCAAGGAATTCGTCGAGCCGCTGGCCAAGCTGAACAAGGAGTGGGGCGACGTCACCATGAAGATCGGCATGGCGGCGATGAAAGATCGCGAGGAAGTCGGTGCCGCTTCGGTGGACTACCTGATGTACTCCGGCTATGCCTGCCTGGCCTACTTCTGGGCCGACATGGCGCGCCTGGCTGCCGAGAAGCTGGCTGCCGGCACCGGCGACGAGGCTTTCTACAAGGCCAAGCTGCAGACCGCGCGCTTCTACTTCGCACGCATCCTGCCGCGTACCCGCGCGCACGTCGAAGCCATGCTGTCCGGCGCCAACAATCTGATGGAGATGGAAGAAGAGCATTTCGCGCTCGGCTTCTGATTCCTTCACGGTTGAACACGAACGCCGCCCTCAGGGGCGGCGTTTGTGTTTTTGCGCCGTATTAAAGCGAATGTCGCATCCTGTCGCTGTTTTCAGGAGTCGAAGCAGGCAAAATGCCTTCATCTCTCGCCAAGGATGTCAGTGTGATCCGCCTGGCCAATCTGCGCCTCAGTCACTTCTTCTCCTCGCTGCCCTTGCTGGTCGGTGCGTTGGTGGCTGCACGCTTGCCGGTGTTGAGCGAGTTCTTCATCTCGCTGTTCAACGTGCTGCCGACCTTGCTGTTGCTGCTCGGTGGCGCCTTCTGCCTGGTCTATGGCCGTCAGCGCGAGGTGTTCTTGCTGCTGGCGCTGTATGTCGGTTATTTCCTGCTCGATACCCAGATCGATCACTTCCGTGACAACGGCCAGGTGCGTGACGATGCGGCCTTGGTCTTTCATCTGATCTGCCTTCTGTTGCCCCTTCTTTACGCCCTCTACGGCTGTTGGGAGGAGCGTTCGCACTTGGTTCAGGACATGTTCGCCCGCGCCCTCGTGTTGCTGGCAGTCAGCGCGGTGGCCGTCGGGCTGGCGCGCCGTTATCCGCAGGGCATCGCCGACTGGCTGGCGCAGATTCACTGGCCTTCGCTGCATGGCGCCTGGATGAATCTGGCCCAGCTGTCCTACCTGGCCTTCCTGCTGGCGTTCATCGCATTGCTGACGCAGTACCTGCGCCGCCCACGTCCGCTGCATGCAGCGCAGCTGGTGGGGCTGTTCGGCCTGCTGTGGATGCTGCCGCAGGTATTCATCCTGGCCAACGCGCTGCAGGTGATGATCAGTCTGGTGATGCTCATGCTGGTGGCTGCCGTTGCCCACGAGGCCTACCAGATGGCCTTCCGTGACGAGCTGACCGGGCTGCCGGGACGGCGTGCGCTCAATGAGCGCCTGCAGCGCCTGGGACGCGATTATGTGATCGCCATGGTCGACGTCGACCACTTCAAGAAATTCAACGACACCCACGGTCACGACGTCGGCGACCAGGTGTTGCGCCTGGTCGCCAGCCAGTTGCGCAAGGTCGGTGGTGGCGGCAAGGCCTATCGCTACGGTGGCGAGGAATTCACCCTGCTGTTTCCCGGCAAGAGCGTGGAGCAATGTCTGCCGCACATGGAGGCGGTGCGCCTGATCATCGAGCAGTACCGCATGCAGTTGCGCGACAAGCAAAGCCGGCCGCGCGATGACCGCGAGGGCAAGCAGCGCCGCGCCGGCAAGGCGGCTGGCGAGGTATCGGTGACCGTGAGCATGGGCGTAGCCGAGCGTCAGAGCGAGCAGCGCAATCCGCAGGAAGTAATCAAGGAAGCGGACAAGGCCCTGTACAGCGCCAAGGCGGCCGGGCGCAATTGCATCCGCAGCGCCGGGCAGCGGCGCGGCGCCGTGAAGCTCGCACCGGGGCGCGAGTAGGCCTCGGCAGACCAGCGGTCACGGCCATTTTCGGGCGTCCGGCAGGGCGGCTTTCCAATCAGCTAGTTGCTGACTTTTCGTGAATTAATGGTCACAACACGACCCTATGTGTCTATAAAGTTGTTCAAGTAAACTCGGCCCTCTCACGTAAGTCCGTTTTCGAGGATGTGTCATGGCCGATTACAAAGCCCCCCTGCGCGACATGCGCTTCGTGCTCAATGAAGTATTCGAAGTCTCCAAGCTCTGGGCCGAGCTGCCGGCCCTGGCCGAACTGGTGGACGAAGACACCGCCAACGCCATTCTCGAAGAAGCCGGCAAGGTCACCGCAGGTAGCATCGCGCCGCTGAACCGCAGCGGTGACGAAGAAGGCTGCTCCTGGGACAACGGCGCGGTGAAAACCCCGGCCGGTTTCCCCGAGGCCTACCAGACCTACGCCGAGGGTGGCTGGGTCGGCGTAGGCGGTTCGCCGGAGTTCGGCGGTATGGGCATGCCCAAGGTGATCGGTGCCCAGGTCGAGGAAATGGTCAACTCGGCCAATCTGTCCTTCGGCCTGTACCCGATGCTGACCGCTGGCGCCTGCCTGTCGATCCTCAACCACGCCAGCGAAGAACTGAAGGCGCAGTATCTGCCGAACATGTATGCCGGCGTCTGGGCCGGCTCCATGTGCCTGACCGAGCCGCACGCCGGCACCGATCTGGGCATCATCCGCACCAAGGCCGAGCCACAGGCCGACGGCAGCTACAAGATCAGCGGCACCAAGATCTTCATCACCGGCGGCGAGCACGACCTGACCGAGAACATCATTCACCTGGTGCTGGCCAAGCTGCCGGACGCACCGGCCGGGCCAAAGGGCATCTCGCTGTTCATCGTGCCTAAAGTCATGGTCAATGCCGACGGCTCGCTGGGCGAGAAGAACGCCCTGGGCTGCGGCTCGATCGAGCACAAGATGGGTATCAAGGCCTCAGCCACCTGCGTGATGAACTTCGATGGCGCCACCGGCTATCTGGTCGGTGAAGTGAACAAGGGTCTCAACGCCATGTTCACCATGATGAACTACGAGCGCCTGGGCGTCGGCATCCAGGGCCTGTCGCTGGGCGAGCGCAGCTACCAGAGCGCCATCGAGTACGCCCGCGAGCGTATCCAGAGCCGCGCACCGACCGGCCCGGTCGCCAAGGACAAGGCTGCCGACCCGATCATCGTGCACCCGGACGTGCGCCGTATGCTGCTGACCATGAAGGCGCTGAATGAGGGCGGTCGCGCCTTCTCCAGCTACGTCGCCATGCAGCTCGATACCGCCAAGTACAGCGAGGACAAGGACACTGCCAAGCGCGCTGATGAGCTTGTCGCCCTGCTGACGCCGGTGGCCAAGGCCTTCCTCACCGACATGGCGCTGGAAACCACCGTGCATGGCCAGCAGATCTTCGGCGGCCACGGCTTCATTCGCGAGTGGGGCCAGGAGCAGCTGGTGCGCGACTGCCGCATCACCCAGATCTACGAAGGCACCAACGGCATCCAGTCGCTGGACCTGGTCGGGCGCAAGATCGTCGGCAGCGGCGGTAGCTACTACAAGCACTTCGCCGACGAGATCAAGGGTTTCGTCGCCTCCGCTGATGCCAGCCTCGCCGGGTTCACCCAGCCGCTCGCAGCCGCCGTGCACAACCTTGACGAGTTGACTGCCTGGGTACTGGATCGGTCGCAGAGCAACCCCAATGAGATCGGCGCCGCTTCGGTCGAGTACCTGCAGGCCTTTGGCTACACCGCCTATGCCTATATGTGGGCCCTGATGGCACGCGCCGCGCTGGGCAAGGAAACGCAGGACGAGTTCTACGCCAGCAAGCTGGGCACCGCGCGCTTCTACTTCGCTCGTCTGCTGCCGCGTATCCACTCGTTGAGTGCGTCGGTCAAGGCCGGTAGCGAGTCGTTGTATCTGCTCGACGCCGCGCAGTTCTAAGCGCGTTTGGCTGTACCCGAAAGCCCCGGCCCAGTGCCGGGGCTTTTGCATTTGGGCCTCCGGTGCGTGCAGCGGAGCCGCGTGGTCGACGCTTGTAGCCCGGATGCAATCCGGGGAGTAAGGCCGGGATCGGCCCCGGATTTCATCCGGGCTACGGTACTGTCCACTCAATGCTCACGCGCTTGGCTCCCCTCTCCCATTTATGGGAGAGGCGTTGGGAGAGGGCTGAAGAAACCGCAAACCTGCCAGCTTCCCCTGTCCGGATGCGGCCCGTCCTAACTTTCTTCCCAAAGGGGTTACGGTACTGCGGTCGAAGGAGTACAGGCTCGCCGGTCATTTCGCTGTCATTGCCGCCCGCTAGCCTTGCACAACCAGAGGCAATCTACTCAGCAGGAGCCGTCATGACCGACCAGATGCACAGCTCGTTACAGGCCTACGAGCAACTTCTACAGGCCGAATTTCAGGACAGCCTCGACGAAGAGCTGGAGATGGAGCTGGACGATGCGCGCATGGATGATCTCGTCGCGCGGGCCGATCACGGCGGGCCGATGACCAGCGATCTGTCGCGTCGCGAGTATTTCTCGGAGCTGCTGCGCCTGCAGGGCGAACTGGTCAAGCTGCAGGACTGGGTCGTCCACAACCAGCTCAAGGTCGTGGTGCTGTTCGAAGGGCGCGACGCCGCCGGCAAGGGCGGGGTGATCAAGCGCGTGACCCAGCGTCTGAACCCACGTGTATGCCGGGTTGCGGCGTTGCCCGCACCGAACGATCGCGAGCGTACCCAGTGGTATTTCCAGCGCTACGTGTCGCACCTGCCGGCCGCCGGCGAAATGGTGCTGTTCGACCGCAGCTGGTACAACCGCGCCGGCGTGGAGAAGGTCATGGGCTTTTGCACCGATGCCGAGTACGAGGAGTTCTTCCGCTCGGTGCCCGAGTTCGAACGCATGCTGGTGCGCTCGGGCATTCTGCTGATCAAGTACTGGTTCTCAATCACCGACAACGAGCAGAACCGCCGTTTCCTGGCGCGTATTCACGACCCGCTCAAACAGTGGAAGCTGAGCCCAATGGACCTGGAGTCGCGGCGCCGCTGGGAGGCCTACACCCAGGCCAAGGAAGTGATGCTCGAGCGCACGCATATCGAAGAGGCGCCCTGGTGGGTCGTGGAAGCGGACGACAAGAAGCGCGCGCGCCTCAACTGCATCGCCCACCTGCTCAGCCAGATCCCCTACCAGACGGTGCCGCGCACCCAGGTGGAGCTGCCGACGCGAGTTTACAACCCGGACTATCTGCGCATGCCGGTGCCGGACAGCATGCTGGTGCCATCGCTCTACTGAGACTGCGATGCTGCGCCCCTAGGGCGTAGCATGGGATTGCCGGGGTGCTGCGTTGGCAGCCCCCGGTGGAGGAGAGTCAGGGTGCCTTGCTCAGGGCTTCCATGCTGTTGCGGTAATTGTCGCGCGCCAGCGGCATATAGCCGGTGAAATGAATCCAGCCAGGCAGGCCTTCGAGGTAGTGGGCCAGAAAGCGCCCCAGCAGCGGTTTATCCGCCAGGCTGCGTTGGCTGACATAGAGGAATAGCGGGCGTGTCAGCGGCTGGTACTGGTTCTGCGCGACCGTCTCCAGGGTCGGGAAGACCGCGCCGTTGCCGGCGTCCACCGCGACCAGTTTCAACGTGTCCCAGTGCCGGTGGTAGGCGCCGATGCCGAAGAAACCGAGGGCGTTCGGCTCGGCGGCGATGGCGTTGGCGAGAAACTCTTCGTCCTCGCTGGCCTTATAGTCCTGGCGACTGCTGTGGGTGGTGCCGACGATGGCCTGGGTAAAAACATCGTAGGTACCGGAATCCTGGCCGCGGCCGAACAGCACGATCGGCCTATCCGGCCACTCTGGGCGAAGGTCGCGCCAGCTGTTGAGCTTGTTCTCGGCCGACGGCGACCAGAGCTTTTTCAGCTCATCGACGCTGAGGTCACCGACCCAGGTGTTGGCAGGGTTGACCACCACGGCGATCGAGTCCATCGCCAGCGGCACGACACGAAAGTCGACGCCGTTGGCCTTGCACTGGGCGAGTTCCTCGGCGTTGATTTCCCGCGAGGCGTTGCTGATATCGGTCTCGCCCGCGCAGAAGCGGCGAAAGCCTGCCGCCGTGCCGGAGAACTTCACTTCGATCTGAGCGGCCTGCGCGCTGCGCTCGAAGCGCCGAACGGCCTCGCGGGTTAGCGGAAAGACCGTGCTGGAGCCGTCGACGCGCAGCTCGGTTGCGTCTGAACTCGCCGAGAGCGCCTGCCCACAGGCGGCCAGCAGGGAGGCAACAGCGATGCCGGTAGCCAGGCCCTTGCCGAGGGAAAGTTGGAACGTCACGGAATCACCCCTTGGGCTTGCGCCATTCCTGTTTCAGCGAGATCCAGAACAGCTGCAGACTGCTGAGCTTGGTGTCGACGGCGTCGATATAGTGGTCGAGTTGCTCGATCTGCTCGTGCTGAGCCTTTTCCTCCACTTCCATCCCGGCCAATTGGGCTTCGAGGTCGTTGAGGGTCTCACGCAGTTCATGGATGCGCTGCTGAGTTTCCTGGCGATTGCGTTGATGTTTCATGGCGACTCCTTGGCAGGGCTCAGAGCTGGGTGATACCGATCAGCAGGAGGGGTAGGGCGAAAAACAGGCCGGCGATGTAGGCGACCACGTAGAGTTTGCTGCGCTGCGCCAGCGTGGCTAGGCCCTCGGCGATCATCGGCGGCACGCCGCGCAGGAAGGGCAGGGCGTAGATGATCAAAATGCCCATCAAGTTGAACAGCAGGTGCACCAGGGCGATCTGCATGGCGACTTCCGCCGTCGGACCGGTGATCGCGGTGGCCGCCAGCAGAGCGGTTACGCACGTGCCGATGTTGGTCCCGAGGGTGAAGGGGTAGACCTGCTTGAGGCTGAACACACCGCTGCCGGCCAGCGGCACGATCAACGCCGTGGTGGTCGAGGATGACTGCACCAGCACGGTGATCACGGTGCCCGAGGCGATCCCGGAGAGCGGGCCGCGACCGACGCTGGCGTGCATGATGTCCTTGGCGCGGCCGACCATCACTTTGCGCAGCACCTTGCCGATGGCCGTGACCACGAACAGGATCATCGCCACGCCGATCAGGATCAGCGCGACGCCGCTCCACATCGCGCCGGGCAACCAGCTGACGCTGGCGCCCAGCACATCCGAGGCGGGCGAGAGCAGGGTCTTCATGAAATTGACGCTCTTCATGTCCAGGCTGGCGTCGCTGACCAGCAGGCCGGCGAGCGATTCGGACATGCGCTGCAGCGGCTGAAAGAGCAGCTCCAGCGGTAGCAGGATGGTCACCGCGGTGATGTTGAAGGCGTCGTGCACGGTGGCAGCGGAGAAAGCGCGACGAAACTCTTCGCCACTGCGGATGTGGCCGAGGCTGATGATGGTACTGGTCAGCGAGGTGCCGATATTGGCGCCCATGATCAGCGGGATGGCGATGGGGATCGGCAGGCCGCCGGCGACCATGCCGACGATAATCGAGGTCACTGTGCTCGAACTCTGGATCAGTGCGGTGGCCACCAGGCCAATCATCAGGCCGACCAGCGGGTTGGTGGCGAAGGCGAACAATTCGCGGGCGTTATTGCCAGTGGCGGCCTTGAAGCCGTCGCCAATGGCCCCGACACCGGCCAGCAGCAGGTAGATAAGCGCTACTACCAGCAACCATGAAAGCCACTGGCGCGTGGCCGGTAGCGAGGGCTGTACTGGCAGTGCATCAGCATTGGTGGTCATGAGCCTTATCTCCCTGTGGGCAGCGAATGGCACGATGCTGGCGACGCAGGGTTAAGATTTGATGACCGCTCAGCTACCACCGGTCTCGTGTTGCAGCCAGCCCAGGTACAGTAGCGCCGGTTGCGCGGCCTGCAGCACCAGCGCTCCGGGCATGCGCTCCAGCAGCAAGCCCTGGCCGCCTTTCAGCACGTGCCTTTCGCCGTCCGGTAGTAGGCAGTCGATGCCCGCGCTGTTCTGGCACCAGAGCAGCATCAGCTCGGCATCGTTTTCCACCTCCTGCCGCCCATGCAGGCTCAGCGGGGCGAGGCGATGGCGCCAGGCGCCGCGTCGGGTCATCAGGTTGAGATCGGTGACTGGGCCGTCGCTCAGTGTCGCGCTTATCGCCTCCTCTCCGGCGAACCGCGCCACCGCAGCGCCGGCGTGCAGGTTCTCGATGCGCCCGTCACCGCGCTGCAGGCGCAGCCCCGCGCCACTCAGCAGGGCCAGGCTGCGATCGATGCCAACGAAGGCGGAAAACGGACCCGCCATAGCGACCCGCGCACTGCTGATACGCCACTGAAAATCCTCCAGCCCGGCACCCGGTGGCGCGATGGCCAATTCCAGGGTTTCACCGCCGCCGTTCTTCCAGGGCATGGCGCGGGCGGTGGCGAGATCGAGTCGAACACAGGGCATGGGCGCTCCAAATGTATATACATAAACGTTGGGCGACGAATGGCAAGCCATCGCCAGCTTCTCCGCATGGTCCCCATTTCATGGGATGCCTGCCTGCAATAGAACGCCTGAACCAGCAAACAGGCTCCTAGACGTCGTTAATCGCCTAGATCCGCGAAATGCTTCATGGCTTGACGGCCAGTCGACTCGCTCATATTGTATATACAAAACAAGCAAGGGGAACCCCATGCCGACGCAATCAACTTCGAAACAGCTCTGGCGCGATGTGCAGGTCTTCGATGGCCTGACGCAGCTGGACGAGGCGATGAACGTGCTGGTCGAAGGCGGGCGTATCGCCGGGCTATGGCCGGCGCGCGATTTCGATGAAGCAAAGGCTGAGGGCGCGGTTTGCGCCGGTCGCGGCGGGGTGCTGACGCCCGGTCTGGTCGACTGCCACACCCACCTGGTCTATGCCGGCAACCGCGCCGGCGAGTTCGAGCAGCGTCTGGAAGGGGCGAGCTACGAAGAGATCGCCCGCGCCGGTGGCGGCATTCTCAGCAGCGTGCGCGCCACCCGCGCGGCCAGCGAGGACGAACTGATCGCCACCAGCCTGCCGCGCCTCGATGCGCTGCTGGCCGATGGCGTGACCACGCTGGAGATCAAGTCCGGTTACGGGCTGACCGTCAAAGACGAACTGAAGATGCTGCGTGTTGCCCGTCGCCTCGGCGAACTGCGCCCGGTGCGGGTGCTCACCACGCTACTCGGCGCCCATGCTCTGCCGCCGGAATATGCCGGGCGCGCCGATGATTACGTGAGCCTGGTCTGCGACGAGATGATCCCGGCCGCTGCCCGTGAACGGCTGGCCGATGCGGTGGACGTGTTCTGCGAGGGCATCGGCTTTTCCCCGGCGCAGTGCGAACGCATCTATCAGGCGGCTCAGGCTTACGGCCTGGCGATCAAGGCCCATGCCGAGCAACTCTCCAACCTCGGTGGCAGTGCCCTGGCCGCACGTTATGGCGCGCTGTCGGCCGACCATATCGAATACCTCGATGAAGCCGGCGTGCGCGCCATGGCCGAAGCCGGCACCGTTGCCGTGCTGCTGCCCGGCGCCTTCCACGTGCTGCGCGAAACCCAGCTGCCGCCCATCGAACTGCTGCGCCAGTACGGCGTGCCGATGGCCGTGGCCAGCGACGCCAACCCCGGCACCTCGCCGATCTGCATGCCGACGCTGATGGCCAACCTGGCCTGCACCCTGTTTCGCCTCACCCCGCGCGAAGCCCTGGCCGGCATGACCGCCCACGGCGCCTGTGCCCTTGGCCTGCCCGACTTGGGCCGTATCGCCGTCGGCGCGCCGGCGGATCTGTGCCTGTGGGATATCCAGCAACCGGCCGAACTGGCCTACGCGGTGCAGGCCGGGCGTCTGCGCCAGCGCGTGTTCAATGGAGCCATAGTTCATGCTCGCTGATCGTCACTCGATGGCCGCCTGGAGCGGTCGTACCGACCCGGAAACCGATAGCGCGCGCTGGCACCAACGCATCCGCTCCCTTTCCGCCGGTAGCGAGCCAGGCCTGGCCCTGCTCGGTTTCGCCTGCGACGAAGGCGTACGCCGCAACCATGGCCGCGTCGGTGCCGCCGCTGCGCCGCAAAGCGTGCGCAAGGCACTGGCCAACCTGGCCTGGCATCGTCAGGCGCCGGCCTATGATGCGGGTGACGTCACCTGTGAGGATGGCGACCTGGAAGCCGCGCAGGCGCGCCTTGGCCATAACGTCTGCGCGCTACTGGACGCCGGCCATCTGCCGCTGGTGATCGGCGGCGGCCATGAAGTGGCCTTCGGCAGTTGGTCTGGCCTTGCCGAGCACCTTTTCGGCCAAAGTGCTCCACGAATCGGCATCGTCAATTTCGACGCCCACTTCGACCTGCGCGACCCGGCCCATGTGCATTCCTCGGGCACACCCTTTGCGCAGATCGCCGAGCAATGCGCCGCACGCGGCTGGCCGTTCCGCTACGCCTGCCTGGGCGTGAGCCGCGCCAGCAACACCCGCGCGCTGTTCGCCCGCGCCGCCGAGATGAACGTGTTGGTGCGCGAGGATCACCAGATTCGCGATTCGACCCTCGACGTCATCGGCGCCGAGCTGGACGCCTTCGCCGCCGAGTGCGACACGCTCTACCTGACCATCGATATCGACGTACTGCCGGCCTGCGAAGCGCCAGGCGTCAGTGCGCCGGCAGCCCGTGGCGTGCGCCTGGAGCTGCTGGAGCCGCTGCTCGAGCGGCTCAAGGCCAGCGGCAAGCTGCGCCTGGCCGATCTGGCCGAGATCAACCCGGAATACGACATCGACAACCGCACCGCCAAGGTGGCGGCGCGACTGATTCATCTGCTCAGTCTCTGAGCCGAACGCCCGACGCTTTCCCGCACAAAAACAACTACGAGGAAAACCCGATGTTCATTACCGCCCGCGGCGGCCAGGAGCCGCGTCATGTCTGAGTCCCTGCCTTTGAGCGCTGGCGTGTCGCGCGCGCGCGCGCTGGCGCGCCTGCTGGGTTACAGCCTGATCGGCCTGCTGCTGTTCTTCGTGCCGTTCGAGATCGCCGGGCGTTCGACCATCCTTCTCGACCACGCGGCCAGCGCCCTGCAATTGCATGCGCGGCCGCTGGTGATCGGCGTGGCGCTGCTGTTCATGCTCTATGGCGCCGTTGCCCCCTGGATCGACGGCAGTTGGCGCAGGAGCCTGACCCATACGGTATTCAGCGTGCTCAAGGTGTTCGGCCTGCTGATCGGCGTTGCCTACCTGCTGCAGCTCGGCCCGCAGGCGCTGTACCAGCCGGGCATGCTGCCGTTTCTATTCGACAAGCTGGTGCTCAGCCTGGCGCTGATCGTGCCGCTGGGCTCGCTGGCCCTGGTGTTTTTGATCGGCTTCGGCCTGCTGGAGCTGATCGGCGTGCTGATGCAGCCGGTGATGCGGCCGATCTGGCGCACGCCGGGCAAGTCGGCCATCGATGCCGTGGCGTCCTTCGTCGGCAGTTACTCGGTGGGCCTGCTGATCACCGATCGCATGTACCGCCAGGGCCACTACAGCCTGCGCGAGGCGGCGATCATCGCCACCGGTTTCTCCACCGTGTCGGCGCCGTTCATGGTGATCATCGCCAAGACCCTGGGCCTGATGGGGCAGTGGAACCTGTATTTCTGGAGCGCCATGGCGGTGACCTTCACCGTTACCGCGATCAGCGCGCGTATCTATCCGCTGTCGCGGCTGCCGTCCGAGTCCAAGCCCGAGGCGCAGCTTCAACCCGGTGAAAGCCGCCTGGGCAGTGCCTGGCGCGCCGGCATGCAGCAGGCCAGCATGGCGCCGTCGCTGGGCTCGGCGCTGCGCGAAACCTTCTTCGATGGCCTGCGCATGACCGCCGCCATCCTGCCGAGCATCCTCGCCGTCGGCCTGCTCGGGCTGCTCGCCGCCAAGTACACGCCGCTATTCGATGCCCTCGGCATACTGCTCTATCCACTGACCTGGCTGTTCGGCCTGGACGAACCCATGCAGGTGGCGCGCGCCATGTCCGCCGGCCTGGCCGAGATGTTCCTGCCGGCGATGCTGCTCAAGGACGCCGACGTGCTGGTGAAGTTCGTCACCGCCATCGTTTCGGTCAGCAGCGTGCTGTTTCTCTCCGCCTCGATTCCCTGCGTGCTGGCCACGCGAATTCCCCTGAGCCTGGGCCACCTGCTGCTGATCTGGCTGCAGCGCACCCTGCTCAGCTTGCTGCTGGCCATCCCGCTGGCCTACCTCGCCCAATTTCTGGGTTGGCTCTGACCGCCCACCACTGACCCGTTCCCACAGGAGCCCGCAACATGACCAAGTTCCGCGATACCGAAATCCGCGCCCCGCGCGGCACCACGCTCACCGCCAAGAGCTGGCTGACCGAAGCGCCGCTGCGCATGCTGATGAACAACCTCGACCCGGACGTGGCCGAGAACCCCAAGGAGCTGGTGGTGTATGGCGGTATCGGCCGCGCCGCGCGCAACTGGGAGTGCTACGACAAGATCGTCGAGAGCCTGACCAACCTGAACGAGGACGAGACCCTGCTGGTGCAGTCCGGCAAGCCGGTCGGCGTGTTCAAGACCCACGCCAACGCACCGCGCGTGCTGATCGCCAACTCCAACCTGGTGCCGCACTGGGCGAGCTGGGAGCACTTCAACGAGCTCGACGCCAAGGGCCTGGCCATGTACGGCCAGATGACCGCCGGTTCGTGGATCTACATCGGCAGCCAGGGCATCGTCCAGGGCACCTACGAAACCTTCGTCGAAGCCGGTCGCCAGCACTACGCCGGCAACCTCAAGGGCCGCTGGGTGCTCACCGCAGGCCTGGGTGGCATGGGCGGTGCCCAGCCGCTGGCCGCCACCCTGGCTGGCGCCTGCTCGCTGAACATCGAATGCCAGCAGAGCAGCATCGACTTCCGCCTGCGCAGCCGTTACGTCGACGAGCAGGCCACCGATCTGGACGACGCCCTGGCGCGCATCGCCAAGTACTGCGCAGAAGGCAAGGCCATCTCCGTCGCCCTGCTGGGCAACGCTGCCGAGATCCTGCCGGAATTGGTCAAGCGCGGGGTTCGCCCGGATATGGTCACCGACCAGACCAGCGCCCACGACCCGCTCAACGGCTACCTGCCGATCGGCTGGACCTGGGCCGAATACAAGGATCGCGCAGCCACCGATCCGGCTGGTGTGGTCAAGGCCGCCAAGCAGTCCATGGCCGTACATGTGCAGGCCATGCTCGACTTCCAGAAGATGGGCGTGCCGACCTTCGACTACGGCAACAACATCCGTCAGATGGCCAAGGAAGAAGGCGTGAGCAACGCCTTCGACTTCCCCGGCTTCGTGCCGGCCTATATCCGCCCGCTGTTCTGCCGCGGCATCGGCCCGTTCCGCTGGGCAGCGCTGTCCGGCAACCCCGAGGACATCTACAAGACCGACGCCAAGGTCAAGGAACTGATCCCCGACGACGCCCACCTGCACCGCTGGCTGGACATGGCCCGCGAGCGCATCGCGTTCCAGGGCCTGCCGGCGCGCATCTGCTGGGTCGGCCTGGGCCAGCGCGCCAAGCTCGGCCTGGCCTTCAACGAGATGGTGCGCTCCGGTGAGCTGAGCGCGCCGGTGGTGATTGGCCGCGACCATCTGGACAGCGGCTCGGTGTCCAGCCCCAACCGCGAGACCGAGGCCATGCAGGACGGCTCCGACGCCGTGTCCGACTGGCCGCTGCTCAACGCCCTGCTCAATACCGCCAGCGGCGCGACCTGGGTGTCGCTGCACCATGGCGGCGGCGTAGGCATGGGTTTCTCCCAGCATTCGGGTATGGTCATCGTCTGCGATGGCACCGACGAAGCCGCCGCGCGCATCGCCCGCGTGCTGACCAACGACCCGGGCACCGGGGTGATGCGTCACGCCGATGCCGGTTACCAGATCGCCATCGATTGCGCCAGGGAGCAGGGGCTGAACCTGCCGATGATCGGTTAAGACACGTTCGCCGCCGGCCCGATGGGCCGGCGCATCAATCACTGCACGTACCGCGACTTCAGCCATTATTAGGCTCTGATTCGCCAGGCGCGAACTCACCCCGTGGAAGAACAGAACATGACCACCCTGAACCTGAAACCCGGCCAACTGACCCTGGCCGAGCTGCGCGCCGCCTACCAGGCCCCCGTGCACCTGACCCTGGACGCCAGCGCCCATCAGGCCATCGACGCCAGTGTCGCCTGCGTCAACCAGATCATCGCCGAGGGCCGCACCGCCTACGGCATCAACACCGGTTTCGGCCTGCTGGCCTCGACCCGCATCGCCAATGCCGATCTGGAAAAGCTGCAGCGTTCGCTGGTGCTGTCCCATGCCGCCGGCATCGGCGAGCCGCTGAGCGATGCCATGGTCCGGCTGATCATGCTGCTCAAGATCAACAGCCTGGCGCGCGGCTTCTCCGGCATCCGCCGCAAGGTGATCGACGCGCTGATCGCCCTGGTCAACGCCGAGGTCTACCCGCATATCCCGCTCAAAGGTTCGGTCGGCGCCTCCGGCGACCTGGCGCCGCTGGCCCATATGTCCCTGGTGCTGCTCGGTGAAAGCCAGGCGCGCTACAAGGGTGAATGGCTGCCGGCCACCGAGGCGCTGGCCGTTGCCGGTCTGGAGCCGATGACCCTGGCCGCCAAGGAGGGCCTGGCCCTGCTCAACGGCACTCAGGTGTCCACCGCCTACGCCCTGCGCGGGCTGTTCGAGGCTGAAGACCTGTACGCCGCGGCCAGCGTCTGCGGCGCGCTCAGCGTCGAGGCGCTGCTCGGTTCGCGTTCGCCCTTCGATGCGCGCATCCATGCCGCCCGGGGCCAGCGTGGGCAGATCGACGCGGCGGCGGCCTTCCGTCACCTGCTGGGTGACAGCAGCGAGATCGGCCGCTCCCACGCGGCCTGCGACAAGGTGCAGGACCCGTATTCCCTGCGCTGCCAGCCCCAGGTCATGGGCGCCTGCCTGACCCAGTTGCGCCAGGCCGCCGAGGTGCTGGCAGTGGAGGCCAACGCGGTATCCGACAACCCGCTGGTGTTCGCCGCCGAAGGCGAGGTGATTTCCGGTGGCAACTTCCACGCCGAACCCGTGGCCATGGCCGCTGACAATATCGCCCTGGCCATCGCCGAGATCGGCGCGCTGTCCGAACGACGCATCTCGCTGATGATGGACAAGCACATGTCGCAACTGCCGCCATTCCTGGTGGCCAATGGCGGGGTGAACTCCGGCTTTATGATCGCCCAGGTCACTGCTGCGGCATTGGCCAGCGAGAACAAGGCACTGGCCCATCCGCACAGCGTCGACAGCCTGCCCACTTCGGCCAACCAGGAAGACCACGTATCCATGGCCCCGGCTGCCGGCAAGCGCCTGTGGGACATGGCTGCCAACACCCGCGGCGTGCTGGCCGTGGAGTGGCTGGGCGCCTGCCAGGGCCTGGACTTCCGCGAAGGCCTGAAGAGTACCCCTGCGTTGGAACAGGCTCGTCAGGCGTTGCGCGCCAAGGTGCCGTACTACGTCGAGGATCGCTTCTTCGCCCCGGATATCGCCGCCGCCGATGCACTGCTGGCCGAGCGCGTGCTGACGCCGCTGCTGCCGGCCGGCATGTTGCCGTCGGTAAACTGAGCCGGGCTACGTCTTTGTAGGAGCCGCGCCCCGCGGCGAATCGTGGTCACAACGCTGCAATCGCGACAAGGCCGCAATCGCTTCGCGCCGGGGCGGCGCTCCTACGCGAATGGTGAGTTGCATATGATCGCGTGGGGGCCGCGTCCCGCGGCGAATAGTGGTCACAATGCAAGTTTTCCTGAGCGATCACGACCGCTTTCGCCCCGAGGCGGGGCTCCTACGAGATCAGTCGTATGGCTGATGTATCATCCGCGCACCGGGCATTTCCAAGGAGCCGACGTGACCAGTCCCACCCCGCGCTACAAGGCCATCGAGGATTTTCTCCTCGAGCGCATTCACGGCGGCGCCTATCCGATCAATCACCAGATCCCGCCCGAGGAGCAACTGGCGCGGGACTTTTCGGTCAGCCGCATGACCGCCAACAAGGCGATCCAGAACCTTGTGCAAAAGGGTTATCTGGTGCGTCAGGCCGGGCTCGGCACCTTCGTCACCGACCGCAAGGCCGAGTCGCCGCTGCACGAGGTGATGAATATCGCCAGCGAAGTGCGCGGTCGCGGTCACGAATACAGCAATGCGGTAGTGCGTTGCGAAGCCATCGCCGCCGATGACGAGGTGGCCCTGCGCCTGGGGCTGCGTCTGGGCGGCGAGGTTTTCCATAGCATTCTCGTGCACCTGCAGGACGGCCTGCCGATCCAGCTCGAGGATCGCTTCGTCAACCCGCGCTGGGTGCCGCATTACCTGCAGAGCGACTTCACCCAGGTCACGCCCAACGAGGTGCTGGTCGCCAGTTGCCCTATCTCGGATGTCGAGCATGTGGTCGAAGCGGTGCTGGTGGATGCGCGCACCGCCGAGCTGCTGCAGATCGACCCGGCCATGCCTTGTCTGAGCGTGATTCGTCGTACCTGGTCGGACGATCATCTGATCAGCTACGCGCGGCTGATTCATCCAGGCGACCGCTACAAGCTGCGCTCGCTGCACAAGCGCAGAGGGTAGGACTTCCACAAACCGTAGGAGCCGGCTTGCCGGCGATCCACGGTGTTTTCGTCGCGGCTAAAGCCCCTCCCTCAGTGACTGAAATCAGTCGCTGATCAGCTGATCCACCAATGACGGATCGTCGATGAAACGGTTACGCGTGCCCTGCAGCGCTTCGATTTTGTCGTTGCGTGCCTTCTCGTCCGCATCGGGCGGGTCCATGCGGTGCCAGGCCTTGTACATCGGTATCAGACCGACGATGGGCAGGTCATACTCGACGTGCATGTGGAAGATCGCCCGGGCGATATTGCCCTTGGCTTCGTCACGCGGTTCCACCAACTGATAGCTGGCCTTCATGTCGCAGCCGATATCGGCGAATTTGCTCGGCACATCGTCGGCCAGGTCGGCGAATTGGGCGTTGCGCCGGACCAGCTCCACGCGGGTCAGCGCCGGGTAGTAGTTGTGCAGGTCGGCGACGATATACGGGTAGCGCGGGTTCATGATGGTGCACTGGCGATCAGTGACGCAGCGCATTGCACTCTTGAGCTGCTTGCCGCTGTAGATCGGGCTGGCCGTCAGCGTGCCGCTTTCGCGGGCGAAGGTCTGGCCGCAGTACAAGGTGCTGCCGCCATTGCCATAGAGGTTCTGCCAGAACGCCTGTGCGATGGCCTGTTTGACGTCGCCCAGTTGGGTCTGGCCGCTGGCCAGGGAGAAGGAGCTCATGCAGGTTGCCAGGCAACCGAGAAACAGCGTGACGGTGCGCATACTCAAGCCCCCGACTGACGGCATCTTTTGTTGTTTTTTGTAGGACAAAACGAAGTCTAGCAAGACGTACGTCGCAAAAAACATCGACAGCGTTTTCACCCAAATTGGGATGGCTTCAGGCAAACGCGAGGCGGCATCGATGGCTGGCGGATTTGTAAGCCATGGCTTACGAGATGTGGCGATAATCGCCACTGTCGAGTCATCAGGTACGAGCGTACTCTGCCGCACATGGATTCAGCGCAGGAAGCGCCCAGACAAACAAGGACACGCTGGACAGCCGCCAGGATGGTGAGCAGATCAAGGATGTCAGGACAACAGTCTGCAAAACCCCGCAATCGCGGGGTTTTCTTTTTTCTGCCTGGCAGTTTCCCACCGTATTCTGGCTTTCAAGCCGCTCGTTGTTCGCTGCGCAGCCGTTCGAACCAGTCCAGCGTCTCGTCCCACAGGCGCTGCGCCGCAGGGCGGAAATACCCCATATGACCGATATCGCCCTGGCCTTCGGCTTGTGAGTCGAGCGTGCGCGCCTGGAAGGGCGCGTTGGTGTAGGCGGCCATGAAGGCATCGCGCGAGGCGGGCGGTGCCCACAGGTCGTCCAGCGTGTTGAGCGCCACGATGGGCGTGCGTACCTGGGCGAAGCGCTCGGCCAGCCCCGGCATCTGCGGGTCGTCGAAGAAGTAGCGCGGGAAGCGGCACCAGCGCTTCCATTGGCGATAGACGCCCAGTGGCAGATCTTCGCCCATGCCCAGCGTGCTCCACGCCAGATAACCCTTGTAGCGCGTGATCAGCGGGCCGACCACCCGCCACATGGCCAACACACGCAGTTGTTCGCCCTTCGGCATCCAGCCATGCCAGCCAGCGCCAGTGCCGAAGGTATAGAAGCCGGCGACCTGGTCGTGGTTTGGCAGCAGGCCGAAGGCGTGGCCGCCGAAGGAATGGCCTACCACGAACAGCGGGCGCTCGGCGTGCCGGTGCTGATCCACCGCCGCGGCCAGGTCGAGATTGGCCCAGTCCAGATATTCCATCTCGAAGCCGCGCAGGCTGTCCGGTCTGGATTGGCCGATGCCGCGATAGTCCAGGGTCAGGGTGTTGAAGCCCCGGCTGGCGGCGTGTTCGGCGAAGCGTCGGTAGAAACCTTGCGGCACGCCGGTCGCGCCGGCGATCAACAGCTGCGCATGGGGGCGCTCGGCGTAATAGCGCGTGGCGGCCAACGGGTAATCATCGAGGGCCAGCAGGGGCTGGGTTTCGCGGCGAATGGACGTGGTCATGGCGACAGGGACTCCGTGCGGTGCTGGCGGGTCAGATGGAGCAGGGTGGTCACTGCCTGCTTCAGCGGTTCGCTGCTGCCGGCGACGCGCGCCTGCAGCAGGCCGCCTTCGTAGAGTGCGACGAACAGGGCAGCGAGGCCTTGCGACTGTGGATAACCATGGCGTTGCAATTGCTGCTGCAGCGCGTGGCGAATGACCATGAAGGCGTTGGCCAGGGCCGCACGAATCTCCTGATCGTCCGGGCCGCTTTCCAGGGCGACGGCAGCCAGCGGACAGCCGCGTTCGAACGCGCTGTTCTGCAACTGGCCAAGTGCGCTCTGTAGCCAGGCGCTCAGCGCATCGAGCGGGTCGGGCTGACGCTCGAAGAGCGCGGCGAAAGCCTGTTCGGCGCGCTGGCCGACGCGTTCGATCGCTGCTACCGCAAGCTCGGTCTTGCCGCCCGGGAAGTGATGGTAAAGGCTGCCCTTGGGCGCACCGGCGGCCGCCAGCAGTTCGCTCAGGCCGACGCCGTGCAAGCCCTTGCGCTGCAGGGCATCGATCATGGCGTCGATCAGATTGTCGCGAGTGGTCTTGGTCATGCCCTGGATTATCTAGACCGACCGGTCTAGTGGCCAGTGTCATTCAGGCCGTGGATCAGGGCATATCTGCAGTCAGCTCCTGTGCGCGGCGCCGGTTGGGTCGAGCAGCGTCAGAAGGTCTGCGGGAGGGACTTAAAAGGATTTCGTGCGAGATGAATAAGCCAGGATGCGTTTGCGCTTCCTGGCCGCGATGCCGCTCGGGGTCAAGTCTCCCTGGCGGCCCGAGCGGTCATTTATTGGTTCAACCGACCTGCTTGGCTACCCAGGCAGCGTAGGCGTCGATGAATTTCTGCAGGAAAGGCTTGATGCCGTCGCTGAGCGCGCCGTTTTCATCGAAGAAATTGCCGGCACCGCCCAGATAAGCCTCCGGCTGCTGCAGCACATGCACGTCGAGGAACACCAGGCACTGGCGCAGGTGGTGGTTGGCGCCGAAGCCGCCGATAGCACCGGGCGAGGCGCTGAGTACGGCACCGGGCTTGCCGCTGAAGCCGCTCTGGCCGTACGGGCGCGAGCCGACGTCGATGGCGTTCTTCATCGCGCCGGGAATCGAGCGGTTGTACTCGGGGGTGACGAACAGCACGGCGTCGGCCGCATTGAGCTTGCTGCGGAACGGCGCATAGGACGCCGGAGCGGTATCGCCGTCGGCGTCTTCGTTGTACAGCGGCAGGTCGCCGATCTCGAGGATTTCCAGGTTCAGCGAGGCGGGCGCCAGGTCGGCCAGCGCCAACGCCAGCTTGCGGTTGATGGAGGCCTTGCGCAGGCTGCCGACCAGTACTGCGACGTTGTAGGTCTTGCTCATGGTTGTTCCTCTGGCGAATGAATAAACAGGCAGCAACTATAGACCGGTCAGAGGAATCGGGTTCCGTCTTGTCTCACTCCAATGCTCGTGCCGTGGCGATGAAGGGCCGCAAGGTGATCGGAATCGACTTGGCTGCCGGCACCTTGGCCTTCTTCTCATGGTGCCAGAGCGGCACCAGCACGTTGCACTCGGGGTAGTAGGCAGCGCAGCAGCCTTCGGGAATGTCGTGCGGGGTGACGCGCAGCGGCCCGACCGAGCGCTGCACGCCATCGTCCACGGCGGTGCTTGCCTGCACCTGATCGCCTTCGCTGAGCCCCAGTCTTGCCATGTCGTTGCGATGCATGAACAGCACCGAGCGAGTGCCGTGCACGCCGCGGAAACGGTCATCGTAGCCGTACACCGTGGTGTTGAACTGATCGTTACTGCGGATCGTCATCAGGTTGAGCACGTCACGACGTTCCGGGTTCTGCTCCACGTCGTCGTTGAGCGCCAGGGTGTCCGGCCGGGTGAAGTTGGCCTTGCCGCTGTCGGTGTTCCATTCGCGCCAGGTAGCCGGCAGTGGGCGATGGAAGCCACCCGGTTCGAGCATGCGCGTGTTGAAGTCATGGAAAATGTCCGGATAGCTGGTGGCGATGGCCTCGCGGATCAGCCCGTAGTCGGCCACCCAGGCATCCCAGTCCATGCGCGGGTTGGCCGGCAGCGTTGCCTTGGCCAGGGCGGCGATGATCGCCGGTTCCGAACGCAACTGCTCACCGGCCGGCTTGACCACGCCCTGCCAGGCACGGATGCAGGCGGTGCTGTCCTCGGTAGTGTGATACTGCGCGCCGCTGGCCTGAATATCCATCTCGGTACGCCCCAGGCAGGGCAGGATGTAGGCCTTCTCGCCGTGCACCAGGGCGCTGCGGTTGAGCTTGGTGACGATCTGCACGGTCAGGCGCAGCTTGCTCCAGGCCGGCTCCAGGCGCTGGCTGTCCGGCGTGGCGCGGACGAAATTGCCGCCGAGGGAGAGAAATGCCTTGATCCTGCCGTTGAGCACACCTTCGCAGGCGTCCACCGTGGTGGTGCCGTCATGCTCCGGCACGTTGAAGCCGAACTGTTCGTACAGGCGGTCGACCGGCACCTGCGCGACCTTCTCGGTGATGCCGACGGTGCGCTGACCCTGCACGTTGGAGTGGCCGCGCACCGGGCAGATGCCCGCCCCTTCCTTGCCCAGGTTGCCGCGCATAAGCAGCAGGTTGACCAGTATCTGGATGCTGGTCACGCCATGGCGATGCTGGGTCAGGCCCATGCCGTAGATGGCGATGACCCGCTGGCAACCGGCATAGACCTTGGCGGCGCCTTCCATCGCGCCACGGGTCAGGCCGCTGCGGCGCTCCAGCATCTCCCAGGCATAGCCGCGGATGGTCCGCTCGAAAGCCTCGAAGCCCTGGGTGTGCTGCTCGATGAAGGCGATGTCGAGCACACGATCCTGGCCGTTCTCGCGCGCCGCGTCGTCCATCGTCAGCAGCGCCTTGCAGATGCCGGCGATGGCCGCAGCATCGCCGCCAATGATGAGCTGGTGATAGTGGGTGGTGACCACCTCCGACTCACCGGTGAGCATTTGCCGCGGCGATTGTGGATTGGTGAAGCGCTCCAGGCCGCGTTCGCGCAGTGGATTGAAGGTGAGGATGGGCGCGCCGCGCTGTCGGGCGGCGTCCAGGTCATGCAGCATGCGCGGGCTGTTGCTGCTGGTGTTGTGGCCGAAGATCATCAGGCCGTCGGTCTTGCCGAAATCCTCCAGGGTGACGGTGCCGACCGGCACGCCGATGCTTTCCGGCAAGGCCACTGAGGTGCTCTCGTGACACATGTTGGAACTGTCCGGCAGGTTGTTGGTGCCGAAGCGGCGCGCCAGCAACTGCCACATGTACGAGGCTTCCAGCGAGGCACGGCCGGAGGCGTAGAACACGGCCTGATCGGGGTCTTCCAGTGCCTTGAGCTCGGCGCCGATCTCGGCGATGGCCTCGTCCCAGCTCACCGGAAGGTAGCGATCAGTCGTCGCATCCCAGCGCATCGGCTCGGTCAGGCGACCCTGTTGCTCCAGCTGGTAATCGCTCCAGTTGCGCAGCTCGCTCAGGCTGTGGCCGGCGAAGAATTCGGGCGTGCAGCGCAGGCTGGTGGTTTCCCAGGCCGTGGCTTTGGCGCCGTTCTCGCAAAAGGCCAGGGGTTTGGACGGGTGGGGCTTGGCCCAGGCGCAACTGACGCAGGCGAAGCCGTCGATCGGGCGGTTCTGCTTGAGTAGCGCCGCAGCGCCGGTCAGTGGCGCCCGTTCGCGCAGCAGGATGGTGCCCACGGCATTGGCCGAACCCCAGCCACCGGAAGGTCCACGATAGGGTTTGAATCGGGGTTTCATGCTCCGTCTCCCTGGCTCGTCGTCTTGCAGTTACGACGGAGGGGGCGGGAGATGGTTCAGGTTGTTTGCCCGTGCATGGCGCAAGCGGGGCGCATCGTGCCGGTTAAAAAAACGGGCCCGTTCAGGCCCGCAAGTTCACGCTCAAAGGTTTGCCAGGCACTGCGCCAGGCCTATCGGTTCGGGGCGCAACAGCCGATCGTCCATCAGTTTCGGCTGGCGCACGATGGGCGCAAAGTCCATGCGCGCGAGAATGTCGCGCTCGATGTCCACGCCCGGCGCCACTTCGATCAGTTCCAGGCCTTCGCCAGTCAGCCGGAACACGCAGCGCTCGGTGACGTAGAGCACCGGCTGGCCGCGTTCGGCGGCCAGGCCGCCAGCGAAGGTGCGGTGCTCTACCTCGGCGACGAACTTGCGCAGCTCGCCGTCCTCAATGATGCGCAACTGGCCGCCTTCGATGCGGATGTCCTGTTTGCCCGCACTGAAGGTGCCGACGAACACCACCTGCTTGGCGTTCTGGCTGATGTTGATGAAACCGCCCGCGCCGGCCAGGCGCGAGCCGAATTTCGACACGTTGAGGTTGCCCGCCGCATCGGCCTGGGCCAGGCCGAGAAAGGCGATATCCAGGCCACCGCCATCGTAGAAGTCGAACTGATAGGGCTGATCGAGCAGGGCGCTGTGGTTGCTCGCCGCGCCGAAGTCCAGGCCCGAGGCCGGCACGCCGCCGATCACGCCGGGCTCGGCGGTCAGCGTCAGGCGCTCGATCACGCCCTCTTCGGCGGCCACCGCCGCCACGCCCTCGGGCATGCCTATACCAAGGTTGACCACCGCGCCAGCTTTCAGCTCCAGCGCCGCGCGGCGGGCAATCAGCTTGCGCACATCCAGCGGCATGGGCGTCAGGCTGTCTACCGGCACGCGGGTTTCGGCGGCGAAGGCCGGGTTGTAGGCGGTGGCGAAGGTCTGCTGGTGATTGGTCGGCTCGGCCTGCACCACGCAGTCCACCAGAATGCCGGGGATCTTCACCTGGCGAGGGTTGAGCGAGCCGCGCTCGACGATGCGCTCGACCTGGGCGATCACCAGCCCGCCGGAATTGCGCGCGGCCATGGCGATGGCCAGGCTCTCGATGGTCAGCGCCTCGCGCTCGAAGCTGAGGTTGCCGTCAGGGTCTGCGCTGGTGGCGCGGACGATGCCGACGTTGATCGGGAAGGTCGGGTAGAACAGATAGTCCTCGCCATCGATGGGCATCAGCCGCACCAGGTCGGCGGTGGTGAGCGCATTGAGCTTGCCGCCGCCATGACGGGGGTCGACGTAAGTGCCCAGGCCGACACGCGAGAGCTGCCCCGGTTTGCCGGCGGCGATATCGCGAAACAGCTGGGAGATCACCCCCTGCGGCAGGTTGTAGGCCTCGATGCGGTTGTCCACGGCCAGCTTCTGCAGCCCCGGCACCAAGCCCCAGTGACCGCCGATCACCCGGCGCACCAGGCCTTCATGGGCCAGATGGTTGAGGCCGCGGCCCTTGCCGTCGCCCTGGCCGGCTGCGTACACCAAAGTCAGGCCCTGCGGCGCCTGTTCGGCGACGAATCGCTGCTCCAGGGCGATGGCGATCTGCTCGGCGAAACCGATGCCGACGAAGCCGCCGGTGGCCAGGTTGGCGTTGTCCGGAATGCGCGCCACGGCTGCGGCGGCGGTCATGATCTTGCTCATTGCGGGTACTCGTGAGTTGCAGAGGGCTGTAGGTGTGGCGGGCGGCTTTGCGCTTCAGCCGCGAAGATCGCGGCTAAAGCCGCTCCTACAGAGAACGTCAGAAGCTTCCAAGTAGCGTGCCCAGGGTAATCACCACCGCCAGCGCCACCATCGGGAAGGCCACGGTGTTGACGAAGATGAACTTGTACGACTCGCGGTGGGTGAGCTTGCAGATTGCCAGCAGCGAGATCACCGCGCCGTTGTGCGGCAGGGTGTCCATGCAGCCCGAGGCCATGGCGGCGACGCGGTGCAGCAGCTCGGGGCTGATGCCGGCGGCGGTGGCCATGGTCAGGTACTGCTCGCCCAGGGTCTTCAGTGCGATGGACATGCCGCCGGAAGCCGAGCCAGTGATACCGGCGAGGATGTTCACCGCCACCGCTTCGGAAATCAGCGGGTTGCTGGAGACGCCCAGCACCAGGTCGCGGATGATGACGAAGCCGGCCAGGGAGGCGATCACCGTGCCGTAACCTACTTCGGCGGCGGTGTTGAGGATCGGCAGCATGGAGCCGAAGGCGCCGTCGTTGACGCTCTTCTTCAGGTCCATCCAGCGTTTCCAGTGCAGGGCGATCAGCAGCACGATGGCGGCGCTGAGGGCGACGATGATCGACCAGATACCGATCAGCGACTTGGCATCCTGCAGACCGCCGTATTCCGGCTTGGCCAGGTAACTGGTGTCCACCGATGGCAGGATCTGCTTGGCCATCAGGAAGTTCAGCGCGATCACCACGAAGATCGGCAGCAGCGCCAGCCAGAAGCCGGGAATGTCGCGGCGCTCTTCGCTGACCGGATCATCGCGATGCTCGCCGTAGCCTTCGCCGGCAGCCATCAGCTTGCGCGACTGCGCGGTGAGCCACCAGGTGCCGAGGCCGAACATGATCAGCCCGGCGATCACCCCCAGGCCCGGCGCGGCGAAGGCGTCGGTGCCGAAGAAGGGGTTGGGAATGGCGTTCTGAATCGCCGGGGTGCCGGGCAGGGCGGTCATGGTGAAGGTGAACGAGCCGAGGGCGATGGCGCCGGGGATCAGGCGCTTGGGGATGCCCGCCTCGCGAAACAGCGCGGCGCCGATCGGGTACACGGCGAAGGCCACCACGAACAGCGACACGCCGCCATAGGTGAGGATGCCGCAGGCCAGCACGATGGCCAGGATGGCGCGCTCGCTGCCGACCTTGGCAACGATGCCATGAGCGATGGCGCGCGCCGATCCCGAGTCGTCCATCAGCTTGCCGAACAGTGCACCCAGCAGGAACAGCGGGAAGAACTGGATCACGTAGCCGCCCATGGCCTTCATGAACACCTGGGTGTAGGTGGGCAGCAGCAGGGCGATGTCGCCGGCGAACAGCAACGCCAGCAGAGCCAGCAGCGGAGCGAGGATCAGGACGTTGATACCGCGGTAGGCGAGGTACATCAACAATGCGAGGGAAATCAGAATACCGAGGGTACCCATGGGTGGTTCCTTTTGTTGTTGTTCTAGCGGCTGAAGCCGTTTATCGGCAAGGCGCGGATGCGGCAGCGCGCCTTTGCCGGGTATAGAGCCAGAGTCGTGCCAGGCCGGGATGAGACTTTGGTCGATGTGGCGAAAAGGCTGATGGGCCGGGGATTTCAGGCGTCAACGCCGAGTGCGGGGCAGGTAGGCCGAATATAGGTGGATGTCCAATTTTCTGGATTTTTCCAATTTCATGGATTGCCTATTCGCTTTGTGTCCAGGATTCTGGATGCTGGCAATCCTCGGATTTCCTCCACCCGATACATCCGGCGGGTTTCACCCGCCCTACAACACAAGTCACCCGTAGGGCGGGTGAAACCCGCCAACTGCCGTGGCGTCGTGCCCGGCTCCGGATTTCATCCGGGCTACGCAATTGCGGCCAGCAACGTTATCTGAAGGAGCGGCTTCAGCCGCGAAGCGATTTCGGTCCGGTGACGATCGCGGCTGAAGCCGCTCCNNACCAGCCACCAGCCACCAGCCGCCGGCGCTTAACCCCTTCGCCCCAGCCCGTGCTGCGCCAGCTTGGCGTAGAACCCGGCACGGGAAATACCCAGGCGTTCGGCAGCCAATTGGCGATTGCCATCGGTAGCGGCCAGCGCCGCCAACAGCGCCTGGCGCTCGGCCTGCGCCAACTGTTCGGCCAGCGTCTGCGCTGTACTCGCCATCACTGGCACAACGGGTGTCGGCGCACTCGGCGCAACCGGGTCGACCAGCAATCCACGCAGAACTTCGCCATCCAGCCGCCCATCGACCGCCAACTGCGCCCGCTCCAGCAGGTTGCGCAGCTCGCGCACGTTGCCCTTCCACGGCTGCGCGCAGAGCAGGGCGAGGGCATCGTCCGTCAGCTCCATGGGCGCCAGGCCGGAGCGGTTGGCCAGGTCATCGAGCAAATGCTCGATCAGCGCGGGAATGTCGCCGGCACGTTCGCGCAGCGGCGGTACGCGCAGGGCCAGCACGTTGAGGCGGTAGTAGAGGTCATCGCGGAACTGCCCGGCTGCCACCTTGGCCTCCAGATCGATATGGGTGGCGGCGATCACCCGCACGTTGAGCGGCTTGACCTGGTTGGAGCCGAGCGGCTCCACCTCCTGCTCCTGCAGCACGCGCAACAGCTTGGCCTGCAACGGCAGCGGCAGGTCGCCGATCTCGTCGAGAAACAGCGTGCCGCCGTTGGCTACCTCGAACTTGCCGATGCGCCCCTTACGCTCGGCGCCGGTAAAGGCGCCCGGCGCGGTGCCGAACAGCTCGGCCTCCACCAGGGTTTCCGGGATCGCCGCGACATTGACCGCGACGAAGGGCCCGTTGGCCCGTGGCGACAGGTTGTGGATGCCCTGGGCCAGCAGCTCCTTGCCGGTGCCGGTCTCGCCGCGGATCAGCACGGTGGAGTCGAGCTGCGCAGCGCGGCGCGCCTGGCGCTTCACCTCGCTGGCCGCCGCGCTGGCGCCGATGAAGCCGGCGATGGTGTAGCGCGCTCGTCTCGCCTTGGCCAACTCATGCTGGGTGGCAAGCAACTGCGTCTGCAGGTTGTTGTACTTGGCCATCAGCGGCTTGAGATGGCGGGCGCGGTCGAACAGGACGAAGCCCAGCGCGCCGACCAGGGTGCCGTCCTCGTCACGCAGCGGAATGCGGGTGACCACGAAATGCTCGCTGCCGAAGGCCATCAGGTCGAGCATGCTCGGCTGGCCGCTCTCCACCACCTCGCGCAGGCGGCTGGCCGGCAGCACTTCTTCGATCTCCTTGCCCAGCGCCGTGCGCGCGTCGGCGATGCCAACCTTCTGCGCGTACTTATCGTTGATCCAGACGATGCGTGCCCGGCGATTGACCGCGATGGTGCCTTCGCACTGCGCATCGAGGTGATCGAACAGCAGCGGCATGGCCACCGCGCGAAAGCGCTCGGGCGACACGCCGATGATCAGGCCATGCTGGTCGAGGTCTTCGTGGGAGATAGCCATGGGCGAATGTCCGAAGTCAGAAGCCGCTGATTATGGTTGGCGCCGATCCGCGCGGGCAATGTCAACAGTCATCGGACAATGGCATTCGACGCGCGCTTCTGGAATAGTTGAGCGGCTGCGCGTAACCCGCCGGCACCTGCCGATCGCCCACAAGGCCTGCCCGGCAGCCGAGACACCTGCCGTGTCCCTTTCGCGCGCTGACCAAGCGCGCTAGGCGAGCCATCCGCCCGCCGCTGGATCCGCACCGCTTTGCCGGTGCCACAACGATAACGCCAAGATCCACTCAAGGACGCCCCGATGAAACTCAAGCGACTCTTCTCCGCGCTCGCCGCCGGCGCTGCGCTGACCGCCCTGTGCGCCACCGCGCAGGCGCGTGAATACTCCGTCTCCACCGTACTTTCCGACGCCTTCCCCTGGGGCCAGGCCGCGCAGAAGTGGGCCGATCTGGTCAACGAACGCTCCGAAGGGCGCATCACCCTGCGCGTCTACCCCAATGCGCAACTGGTCGCCGGCGACCAGACCAAGGAATTCTCCGCCATGCGCTCCGGCCTGATCGACATGGCCGTGGGCTCGACCATCAACTGGTCGCCGCAGGTGCCGGAGCTCAACCTGTTCTCCCTGCCGTTCCTGATGAAGAACGACGCCGACCTCGACGCCATCACCCAGGGTGAAGCCGGCAAGCTGGCCTTCGCCGCCATCGAGCAGCGCGGCATCGTGCCGCTGGCCTGGGGCGAGAACGGCTTCCGGCAGATCTCCAACTCGGCCAAACCGGTGCGCAGCCCTGCCGACCTGGCGGGCCTGAAGATCCGCGTGGTCGGTTCGCCGCTGTTCCAGGACTCCTTCACCGCCCTCGGCGCCAACCCCACGCAAATGAGCTGGGCCGATGCCAAGCCAGCACTGACCACCGGCGCGGTGGATGGCCAGGAAAACCCGCTGTCGGTATTCGACGTGGCGCGCGTCGACCAGGTCGGCCAGAAGTACCTGACCCTGTGGGACTACATGGCCGACCCGCTGGTGTTCGCCGTCAACCAGCGCGTATGGAAAGGCCTGCCCGAGGAAGATCGCGAACTGCTGCGCCAGGCCGCCATCGACGCCGGTAAGTGGGAGATCGAGCTGTCGCGTGGCGCTCAGGCCCAACGCCTGGCCGACGTACGTGAACGCGGCGTGGAAGTGATCGAGCTGACCGACGCCGAGCGCGCCGCCTTCGTCGAAGCCACTGCCAGCGTGCAGGAGAAATGGGCACCGCGCATCGGCGACGCGCTGATGGAAGCCGCGCGCAAGGCCGTGGCCCAGCCCTGATTCGTTCCATCTGACCGGAAGCCCGCGCACTGCGGCGCGCAGCGGTGGCTGCCCTTTAGCCTGCTCTGCTCCCCTCTCCCGCTTGCGGGAGAGGGGCCGGGGGAGAGGGCAGGGGGCGGCACCGCTGGCGCGCGTTGCTCCGGTCATTCGAGGTTCTTATGAGCAAGCAAGTCGACGCGCCGCTGGAGCGCGTGCTCGCCACCCTGGCCCTGGTGATCATCAGCCTGATCAGCCTGGCCAACGTCGTGGTGCGTTATTTCACCGATGCATCCTTTGCCTTCACCGAGGAAATCTCGGTGTTCCTGCTGGTCATCCTCACCTTCGCCGGTGCCTCGGTGGCCATGCGCAGCAACCGACATATTCGTATCGGTCTGCTCGAACGCCTGTTCCCGCGCCTGCGCACGCCGCTGATCCTGTTGCAGTGGCTGGCCGGTGTGCTGGTACTGGGGCTGGTGTGCTGGTACGGCGGTCAGTTCGCCTGGGAGGAATTCCAGTGGGATTCCGAATCGCCCGGCCTTGGCCTGCCCAACTGGTGGTACGTAATCTGGCTGCCGATCCTGGCGCTGCTGGTGTTTGTGCGCCTGACCCAGATGACCGTCGATCGCCTGCGCGGGAGGATCAGCGATGAGCCCTGATCTTTGGCTGATCCTCAGTTTCGTCGTACTGCTGGCGCTCGGCGTACCGGTGGCCTTCGCCCTCGGCCTGTCCGGGGCCATCGGCATCATTGCCGGCCTGTCGCCGGACATGCTCGCCACCCTCGGCACCAACACCTACAACGGCGTGGCCAAGTACCCGTTGATTGCCATCCCGCTGTTCATCCTCACCGGCCTGGTGTTCGAGAAAGCCGGCGTAGCACTCAGATTGGTGCGCTTCGCCCAGGCGCTGATCGGCCCGCGTCATGGCGGCCTGGCGCTGGTCGCGGTGCTGGTGTGCCTGATCATGGGCGGCATGAGTGGCTCAGGCCCGGCCGATGCTGCTGCCGTGGCCATGGTGATGCTGCCGAGCATGACCAAGGCGGGGTATCCCAAGCCGTTCTCGGCCACATTGATCGCTGCCTCGGCCTCGACCGCCATCCTGATTCCGCCGTCCATCGCGCTGATTCTCTATTCCATCGTGGTGCCGGGTGTCGATTTGCGTGCGCTGTTCGCCGCCGGCCTGTTCCCCGGCATCCTGGCCGGTCTGGTGCTGCTGCTACCGGCCTGGCTGCTGTCGCGCCATTACGGCTGGGAATCCCCGGAGGAGGGCGAGCGTCCGCCGCTGGGCGAGAGCTTCAAGCAGGCGCTGCCGGCGTTGTTCGCCCCGGTACTGATCCTCGGTGGCCTGCGCAGCGGCCTGTTCACACCCACCGAAGCGGCTGTGGTCGGCGTGACCTACGGCGTGCTGGTCGGCCTGTTCCTCACCCGCGAACTGAACTGGCGCAGCCTCTGGCGCCTATGCGGCGAGGCCGGGGTGATCTCCGGCGTAGTCATGCTGATCATCGCCCTGGCTGGCATCTTCGCCTGGGCCGGCACCATGCTCGGCACCTTCCGCCACCTGGCCGAATGGCTGATCTCACTGTCGGACAACGGCTGGGTGCTGCTGGCGCTGGTGATGCTCGCCGTGCTGCTGGCCGGCATGCTGCTCGACGCGATTTCCATCTACCTGATCCTGATGCCTATCCTGATTCCGGTCATGCAGCATTTCGGCTGGAACCCGGTGTGGTTCGGCATCCTGCTGGCGATGAACATCGCCATCGGCCAGTTCACCCCACCGGTGGCGATCAACCTGATGGTCACGGCGGAAGTCGCCAAGATACGTCTGGAGCAGACCGTCGGCTGGGCGGCGCTGTTCGTCGTGGTGATGTCCAGCGCCCTGCTGCTGGTGGCGATCTTCCCCGAAATCGCCCTGTGGCTGCCGCGCGTAATGGGTTACGCGGTGTAAAACAGGCAAGGCCGTCTATAGTTGCCTGGAGGTGTGCAGCGCGGGGGCTGCGCACCGTCGCAGGTCGTGCTGGGCAATAAAATGGGCGATGGCAACTATAACGATCACAGGGATGTAGGCGCAGGGCACAGCGACGGCCTTCTGGAGGCTGGCAAGCGCGCACTGGTGCGTACCATCCTGCTCGCCACCGGCCTGACCCTCGGTGGCTTTTCGATCCTGCAGGCGCTGGCCGGCAACTATCCGTTCGCCATCGTTGAAGTGCTGTTCACGGCCTTGCTGCTGTTCGGTGCCTGGCGCATCGAGGGCGCCAGGCATCTGTACTTGTGGATCTACCTGTACCTGATCCCGACCTTCTGCTTCATCCTCTACATCATCGTCATGCCGGATGCGTCCTCAGCGGCGTTCGTCTGGCTGTACATGATTCCGCTGCTGGCCTACCTGCTGCTGGGCAAGCGCCGTGCCTTCCTGCTCACCGCGCCGTTCATGCTCGCCGGCCTGCTGCTGTACTTTGCCGACAACCACCTGAACCTGGACACTCATGGCCTGATCGACGTCGGCAACGCTGCCCTGTGCGGCGTGTTGATCCTGGTCTTCGTGCATATCTACGACGGCCTGCGCATGCAGGCCTACGAGGAGCTGGAGCGCCTGGCGCAGACCGACTCGCTGACTGGCGTGGCCAGCCGCGGCAGCTTCCAGCATGCCCTGCAGCGCAGCATCCAGGAGGCCGATCGCAGCAGCGGGCACCTGGTGCTGGTGCTGCTCGACGTCGACCACTTCAAGCAGGTCAATGATCAGTGGGGGCACGACGCCGGCGACATGGCCCTGCAGCACATCTGCCAGCTACTGCAGCAGCGTCTGCGCGTCACCGACTTTCTCGGGCGCCTGGGCGGGGAGGAATTCGGCCTGTTGCTGCGCCACACCGACAGCGCGGGCGCCGAACCGCTGGTGGAAAAGCTGCGCAAGCAGATCGCCGATCAACCGCTGGAGTACGACGGTGCTCAGATTGCACTGTCCGCCACCTTCGGTTTGGCCGCCTGGCCGAGGGATGGCCGCAGCGCTGCCGAGCTGTACCGCACCGCCGATCGCCGCCTGTACAGCGGCAAGCAGCGTGGGCGTAATCAACTGGTCAGCGCCGACCTGCCGCCTGAGCTACTGCTGGACAAGCTCGACGTAAGGCTGTGATTGATCGACCGCTGAATATCGCTGTCGGCTTGGGCGCAGGTGACTCGATCTGAACTGCTGGGCGCATGGCCGGGTCTGTTTCAGTACACCTTGTGGAATGCAAAGGAGTATTGCATGGACCTTATCCGTATCCTCATCGCCATCCTGCTGCCGCCGCTGGGCGTTTTTCTGCAAGTGGGTTTCGGCGGCGCGTTCTGGCTGAACATCCTGCTCACCCTGCTGGGCTACATCCCCGGCATCGTCCACGCGGTGTACATCATCGCCAAGCGCTAAGACCTGCAAACAATGAGAAGCCGCGGCTCAGCCAAGGCCTCCTCTCTGTAGGAGCGAATTCATTCGCGATAGGCCCGACTCGGTGCCCAAACTGGATCGCGAATAAATTCGCTCCTACACGCTCATCATTCCCGCCGCAAAAATGCACACTGAACAACTGCGCCAGGTCGCGCCACATGGCGACCGAGGCGAAGCCGCATTCCTGCTTGGCTGCATTCCCGGTATCGTCCTCACCGCCAAACGCTGAGGCCCACAAGCAACGAAGCCAAGGCACCCACTCTCTGTAGGAGCGAATTCATTCGCGATAGGGCCGACTCGGTGCCCAAACTCGATCGCGAATAAATTCGCTCCTACACGGCCATCACTCCCGCCGCAAAAAATGCACGCTGACAGCTGCGCCGGGTCGCGCCACATGGCGACCGAGGCGAGGCCACGTTCACCGCTTGGCTGCATCCCCGGCATCGCCCTCACCGCCAAACGCTGAGACTCCAAAAGCAACGAAGCCAAGTCACCCTCTTCTGTAGGAGCGAATTCATTCGCGATAGGCCCGACTCGGTGCCCAAACTTGATCGCGAATAAATTCGCTCCTACACGGCCATCATTCCCGCCGCAAAAAATGTACGCTGAACAACTGCGCCGGGTCGCGCCACATGGCGACCGAGGCGAAGCCGCATTCACCCGCCAACCCACAAAAGCCGCTCGGCGTGTATTTATAGGAATTCTCCGTATGCAGGGTTTCGCCTGCCGCGAAGTCGAACACGCGATCCTCGATGCGTACCTGTTGCGCTTGTTTGCTGACCAGGTGCATTTCGATACGCGACTCGGCCTCGTTGAAAAAGGCCCGATGCTCGAAGCGCCGCGGGTCGATATCACTGTCCAGCTCGTTGCGGATGCGCTCGAGCAGGTTGAGGTTGAACAGCGCAGTCACCCCGGTCGCATCGTTGTAGGCGCGCTCCAGCACCTGCCGGTCCTTCACCAGGTCCACGCCGATCAGCAAGCCGCTGCCGGCCGGCAGCGCCCGATGCAAATTACGCAAAAAGGCACGGGCTTCATCCGGGTCAAAATTGCCGATGCTGGAGCCGGGGAAGAACGCCAGCGGCCGTTGCCCCAGCGCCTCGGCGGGCAATTTCAGCGGCTGGCTAAAGTCGGCGCACAGGGCGTGCACGTCGAGCCAGCGATAGTCGGCGGCCAGGCGACGGGTGCAGATATCCAGAAACTCGCGGGAGATATCGATGCCCAGATAACGCGTCGGGCGCAGGGCTTCGAGCAGCAGGCGAATCTTGCGGCTGGCGCCGCTGCCCAGCTCCACCAGGCTGGCGTTGCGCCCGGCCAGCTCGGCGATATCGTGCGCTGCCAGGTGCAGAATGGTTTCCTCGGTGCGCGTCGGGTAGTACTCCGGCTGCTGGCAGATCAGCTCAAACAGCTGGGAGCCGCGGTGATCGTAGAAGAACTTCGGTGACATCGCTTTCGGGCTGGCTGCGAAGCCGCGCAGCGCTTCTTCGCGCAGGCTTTCCTGTTCCGGGCTGCTGGACTGTTCGTGGGTGCGGATTGCCAATGCCATGCTCAGAGCTCCTTGGCCAGGCGCAGGCCGGAGAACTGCCAGCGCATCGTGGGGTAGAAGAAGTTGCGATAGGTGGGGCGAACGTGATCCTCGGGTGTGGCGCAGCTGCCGCCGCGCAATACCATCTGCCCGGACATGAACTTGCCGTTGTACTCACCCAGGCTGCCGCCCAGCGGACGAAAGCCGGGATATGGCCGGTAGGCGCTGGCGGTCCATTCCCACACATCGCCATAGAGCTGCTGCAGGCCATCGCCGGCGCCCGCGGCTACCGGCTGCAGATGATCGTTCTCGACGAAGTTGCCCCACAGCGGTTCGTCCTGTGCGGCAACCTCCCATTCCTCCTCTCGCGGCAGGCGCGCCTGCGCCCAAGTGGCGAAGGCCTCGGCCTCGAAGTAGCTCAGATGGCAGACCGGTGCATTCAGATCCAGCTCGCGCGGGCCGCCCAGGGTCAGCTCCAGCCAGTCGTCGCCCTCGCATTGCCAGTACAGCGGCGCCTGCCAGCCGGCGCGCTGGATATGGTCCCAGCCATCCGCCAGCCACAGCGCTGTGCTGCGATAACCGCCATCGCGGATGAACTCCAGGTACTCGCCATTGCTCACCGGCCGGTTGGCGAGCTGAAAGGCCTCGACGAACACGCGGTGCCGCGGCCGCTCGCAGTCGAAGGCGAACTCCTCGCCGGCATGGCCGATATGGCGCAAGCCGGCGGGGAAGTTGATCCAGCGCAGCTTGCTCGCCTCGGCGCCACCCGGTTTGAGGTCGTTGCGATAGACCGGGCGCAACGGGTTCTGCGCCAGGATGTGCTTGATATCCATCAGCAGCAGTTCCTGATGCTGCTGCTCGTGCTCCAGCCCCAGCTCGACCCGCTGCAGTACCTCGTCATTGAGGTCGGCACCCATGCTGTTGAGCAACTGCTCCATGGCCAGATCGACATGGCTGCGATAGGCGTACACCTCACTTACCGTCGGCCGCGACAGCAACCCCCGCCGCGCTCGCTCGAAGGGTGTGCCGTGGGTCTTGTAGTAGGAGTTGAACAGATGGTCGTAGCGCTCATCCAGCGGGCGATAACCCGGCAGGAATGGCTGCAGCACGAAGGCCTCGAAGAACCAGGTCACATGCGCCAGATGCCATTTCGGCGGGCTGACGTCCGGCATGCTCTGGATTACGTAATCCTCGCGCTCCAGCGGCTCGCAGAGCCGTTCCGTGGCAGCGCGTACCCGCTGATAACGCTGCCATAGCTGTTCGAGTTGCAATTGTGAAACGTCGATCCTGCTGGCGCGGTTCGGCATATCGCGCATCCTTTGCTGGCGTCGCAAAGCGCGACGGTTCTTTAAGCCGACTGGGCAAGAAGGGCAAAGGTTCAGGGAAAAATGTGGCGGTTGTATGCCAGGGGTGCAAACGGGGGCAGTTAACCATTGGGGGCGTTGGGCCTCCAAAAAACTGGGCGAGGCTGCGATCTGTATGGCATCGACTGCCTCGCCTAGGGTTTCAGTGGCCTATATGAGCAACCTGATTCGCTTTGCTTTCTCGAATAGTTCGGTATACGTTACATTTAATATTAATTGTTACGTATAAAGAACATGGACTATGCCCTCATCACGCTACGACTTGGCGAGCAGCTTCGGCTGCGCCGTCTCAATCGCGGGCTGACACAGGCCGCGCTCGCTTCCCTTGCGGACATCACTCGGCAAAAGGTCATCGCCATCGAGAAGGGCGATCTCACCGTGGGGATGATGGCCTATGCGCGCGTGCTGGCAGCCCTCGACGCTGAACTCGAGGTGGTTCCAGCAGCCATGCCCACGCTGGACGAAATACAGGGAGTGTTCGATTGATGACAGCCGTGCTGCAGGTTGCAACGCCTGAGGGCGATAGCGGCAAGGTGCTTGCCAGTGGCACTGACTATCTGTTCCGCTACCACGAGAATGCCAAGGCGCAGGCAGCGATCAGCTTGCTCATGCCGGTACGCCTGGACGAATACCGCCATCGGGAACTGCACCCCATTTTCCAGATGAACCTGCCGGAAGGCTACGTCCTTGAACAGCTACGCAACCGCCTGGCCAAGGTGGCCAACCTTGACCCGATGTTGCTGTTGGCGCTGTCTGGCAGCAGTTCGCCTATCGGGCGGGTGACGGTCAGTTCGCCTGACGTGGATGCGTTGCTGCGCAGACAGCAATTCCCCGGCGAAAAACTGGAAGAAATCCTCGCCTGGGATGGAGCAGAAGATATTTTTGCCAGCCTGGTGGATCGCTACATCCTGCGCGCCGGGATTTCGGGCGTTCAGCCCAAGGTGCTGGTGCCGGAGCACCAGGGCGCGATGCCGCAACGCTTTACCTCGAAAACCTCCGAGCTGATCATCAAGAGCGGTCGAGACGAGTTTCCAGGGCTGGCGATCAACGAGTTCCTTTGCATGTCCATCGCCAAAGAGGCGGGCATCGCGGTGCCGGAATTCTACCTTTCCGACAACGCCAAGTTGTTCGTCATGCGCCGTTTCGACCGGGATAAACAACTCAACCCCATCGGCTTCGAGGACATGGCGGCCTTGATGGGGCTGGCTGCGCAGCAAAAGTACAGCAAGAGCTATTCAGCCATCGCCAAGGCCATCCGCTTGTTCTGTGCGCCCGAGCAGGTGCAAGGCTCGCTGGCACAGCTATTCGCCATCGTCACCCTGAGCTGCATCGTCGGTAATGGCGACGCCCATCTGAAGAACTTCGGCCTGCTGTATTCCAACCCGACCCAGCGCGATGCGCGGTTGGCACCGGCCTACGATATCGTCAACACCACTGCCTATATCCCAGAGGACGTTTTGGCGCTGGATCTCGTAGGCAATAAGTCGCTCTTCGCGTCGCGCCAAGGGCTGCTGGATTTTGCTCAAGTCTGTGATGTGGCGCGGCCAGAAGAAGTGATCCGCGAGCAGTTACAAGCACTGGAACGAGTGCTGGCGCGCTTAACCGAGCTGCGTGAGCAGGCACCGCATGTGGTCGCCGCAATCAGGCAGTGTGCTGGGCCTTTTATGCAGAGCTTTGGTTAGTGGAGGCAGATTTGGGGTCGCAGTGCAGGGAGGAACGATGGACAGACCAAGCTTTTCAGCGGTAAATCGTGGTCTGTCCCTGATTGTTTGAGGAGGAGTTGGCTGGCAATAGTGTTGATGACAATGGGTAAGAACTAAGGCGACGGGTGGTGGTGCACCCAGAGCGCGGTGCACCACTGTATAGGAAAATAAATCTGTCCCCGATTTCCCGCCTCTTACGCATCCTCGATCTTCCGGTGGATGGCTATTAGATCTGGAAGAAACTGCAGGCAATGAGCTGTGAAGAACTCTCGGGACTTATTGATCCGGTACTTGTCGAACAGACAGTGCAGGGCTTGCTCAAGCTTTGAATAGTTTGTGGTTTCAAGCTGACTTAATACCGTGAAGCGAAATGGTACACCTGTCGTATAAAGCTGGCTGATGCGCTTGTCGACGGGCCCTGTGGTAATCCCGATCTTAACTATCTCGACCTGCTCAGCGGTGTAGAGACCGGTGGAAAGCACGTACAGCGTGCCGATGTCGGCCTCCAACTTGGCTAGATCCTCCCCCTCGATGAAGTCATCGGCCTGGGTTTCGCCTGAGGCAGCATCCGCCAAGAGTGTCATCAGGTGCGGTTTACGGCTTTTGTCCGCAGTGATGTCTGATGCGCCTCTGCAGGCCAGATAGATGCGGGCCAGAACTGCATGGTCTACGTCCTTGTAGTTGCCGGCCGCGACGTTTTTTAGATGGCTTGGGGTTCCGACGTGCTGGGGGTATTCGACTTTCACGATTTCTCGGATCTGCTGGGATGTTAGTCCTTCAGGATGCTGGCGAAGAATCTCGCGGACTACATCGGTGAAGCTGAGGTCGTTCGGCATCTTCAATCCTAAGAAATCGTGCTCTTTTGATGGTATCAGCGGGGCTAGGAATGAAACATAAACTACCCGCATTGCAGCGCGGCTCGTACCTGCCCAAAACGGTCTTTAGCCGTTGGCCAAACAGCGCGTCCTAGCTGCCTTTTCTAGTCATCTTCGATGGGGCGGTCAGGCTGGAAGTCGTCAAGATTAAATTGACGTCTGAACTCGTCAGCTTGCGATTCCTTGAACCTAAACATCTGGGTCACCGAGCTAAGGATGTAATTCGGGGGTAGATACTCTATTAGGCGGTCTCTATCCCTAAAACAGTGGATTACCCGATGGAACAGTTCGGGCTGAAGGGGGATGGCTGCGTTTGGGTTATGGAACATGTAGATGCCATCGTGCCAGGCTTCGTAATAGTCGCCGTCGTCGACGATAGATTTAAACGGATAAGGGTTGCCTTCCGCATCCGTTCGAGCGCCGTAGACCACTGCCATCGATGTACTACTCCTAACCCCCGCGAGACGCCCCATACGGTTGAACTTTGGAATTGTTGCGCCAGTGGCCAGCATGACGGCGGAGACATGCCGGTTCCCAGGCTGAGCGAAGAAGTTTGAAGAGATTGTTCGTCCCTCATACTCATGGCGCTCCACCGGCACCATTTTCCCGTCGATCAGCTCCAGGCCATAGAGAAATTTTTGCAGGGAGCCTTGTGAAGTCGCCATCGACATCGCCATCGAGTAATCATGGACGGCAATTACGAAGGGGTGCCCCTTAGTATGAGGCAACTCCCAGTAGGGCAGCCCTAGAGGTTCAGGCCGGTGGCGTACCTTCTTGGCTAGTGTTCTCTGGAATTTGAAGGGCATAGCCTTCTCAACGTGTTCCAGCAGGGCCGCTATTGTTTCCTCCTTGATAGGCTGATCACCGATTTCTTCGTCTTCAAGCTCCGCGACCGTGGCGGCCTCTACTGCAACAGTCATGCCTCCTTTGGATAGCAGGTAATCTGGTTGAGGGTGAGAGTGATCTATGTTGAAGTCGAGCTCATAGAAAACTGCCTGAAGGTAAAGCTCGAACAGGCGAGAGTTGAATTCGTTACCCTGCAAGCCCCGTATGAATATGCCGTCTGGGTCTTCGAACCAATGAGCCAGCTCCTCCATGGCAACCCTTGCCGGATAGTAGGTCGGGTCATTCAAGAGCATTTTCAGGTACTGGTTTTGCTTATGCTCGGGCACTTTCGAGGCGAAAATGCCGAACGGACTTTCCGCCTCATCGCTCTGGCTAACCATTCCGTCGACAGCTTTTGCAACGATCCTCGGAATCCTTTTGGCAGCTTCCTGAATCGCCTCATCTGCGGTGGGAAGTGAGACCACCGTTTCTACAGCACGGAAACGCTTTGCCAGGTCGCGGGCCAAGACAATTGCGTTGTAGTCATCGTCGATGTGACAGCGCAATACCACTGCCAGCAGTGTGACCCCCTCTACCTCGCAGGCATACCAATTCACCTCCGTTGTGAAATCCTTTACGTGCGGCGAGCGGCCGTAAAAGTAGGCCTCGAACCTGCGCTTGCTGATGGGTATAAACATTGTGAAAGTTGCTCTTGAGGTGGGGGCGACATTCAGATTTGTAATATGGGGAGACGTCGTCCTGGCTCTATCTCTCAAAGACTTTGCATCATCCGGCACTTCGGAAACCCCGAACATCCCCAAAACTGCTGCCCGGCCTTCGCCCCTGTCTTCACCGTACGAATCAGCAGTGCGCTGCCGCATTTCGGGCATTGTCGCTTGGCAGTCGGATCACTACGGCGCTTGAGGTTTTGCACATGCTCGCGGTGGGTGGCGAGGGTCGGTGCGCGGCGGCCGGTTTGCAGGGCGTGCAGCATGGCGTCGACTTCAGTCTCGCTGAATACCGGCTGCTGGAATGACTGGATATAGCGGATAAAGCCAATGCCCTGGGTCACATTGGCCGGGACTTCGGTTTTAAAAGTGCTACCGCCGACAAAAGTGATGACCGAGTGCAGATGCTCGGGGCTGACGCCAAGGGTGGCTTCCAGGGCTTTGAGGTGTTTGTAGTTCTGCCGCAGTGGGTTCTGGAATTTGAAGGAGCGTTTGTAGAGCTTCTGCGTCCACTGCGCCTGCTTCTCGCTGCCGAAGATCCAGCCGCTCATGTTCTTCGTTTCCAGCACGAAGATACCGTAGGGCGAGAGGAATACGTGGTCGATCTGGGTGGTACCGTCCGGCGTATTCAGGGTGACGTTGTGCAGGCGGCGGTAGGTTTGCTTGTCCAGCTGCCAGTGGGCGAACAGACGCACCAGCAGTTCACCGATCTGCCCCTTGGCCCAGGGCGATTTGAGCAGGCCGATCAGCAGGGCCGCTGGGATGCACCAGGTCAGCATGCCCCAGACCTGGGCGACTATCGGGCTGTAATCCATTTTCTTCCTTGAGCAGCTGCTTGGTGGGCGCCCGCGTAGCGGGCGAGCAGGGGTGCCGAAATCCAGATGCCTGGCACTGAGCCGATAATGGCCAATTGCTTTCGAGTGCTCAAGGGGATCGCGACCATTGTCCTATGGCGCGATGACGCACCGAGGTCTGAACAACTCGGTTCAGCGTGCTATCTGGTAGCGGGTGCTGCGCCCGCCGCCGGGCAGCCGCTCGATGCAGCCTTTTTCCAGCAGGTCGCCCAAGTGACGGGTCGCGGTGGCTTTGGATATCTTGGCCACGGCTTGGTACTGGGCTGCGCTGATACCGTTTTCGAAGCCCCGTTCGCCGCCATCAAGCAGTCGGTTAAGCACTTTGACTTGCTCCGCCGATAGGGTTTGGCTGCGGTGTGCCTGCCAGAAGCGCGCCTTGACCAGCACGCGGTCGATACGAGCAAGGGCCTGCTCCAGGCTGTTGAGTAAGGTGGAGAGAAACCACTGCAGCCAGGGGGTGATATCCAGCTCGCCTTTCTGGCTGGCTTCGAGGATATGGTAGTAACCGGCGCGGTCGTCGAGGATGCTTGCCGACATGGCGTAGAAGCGGATGGCTTGTTGCTCGCCCTGAGCCAATGCCAGATCGGTGATGGCGCGCGTAAGGCGGCCGTTGCCGTCATCGAAGGGGTGCAGGGTCACGAACCAGAAATGGGCGATGCCAGCGCGCAGGAAGGGGTCAAGGCTGGCATCGTTGCGGCTGCTCTCGAACCAGACGAGAAAGTCCGTCAGTTGCGCTTCCAATCCTGCGCGAGGAGGGGCCTCGAAATGGACTGTCGGGCGGTCGATGCGTCCGGAAACGACCTGCATCGGCTCTTCGCCGCGCAATTTGCCGATGTGTAGCGGTCGAGCCAGCAGTTGGTCATCGGTGGGGAATAACCAGCGGTGCCAGGTGAACAGTCGCTGTTCGTCCAGCGGTTGTTGATGCGCATGGGTGGCATCGAGCAGCAGGTTTGCCAGGCCTTCGGAGCGGGACGTTGTGCGGTCTTCTTCGCTCAGCCCCAAGCGCCGCGCCAGTGATGAGCGCACCGAACCGACATTCAACTGCTCACCCTCAATGGCAGAAGAGGTGACGATGTTTTGAAGCATGGCATCCAGGCTGCTCTGCACTTCGGTGTCACTGCCCACCGCGCCGAGCATTCCCAACAAACGCCCCTGAGCCTGACTGCAAGCGCGCAGCAGCGGTGCCAGCGCTTCGGCTTGCCAGCTGAACTGTGGCCAGTCGGGCTGCTGCCAGATCCAGAGTGGGTCGTTCATAAGGGAGATTCGTCTATGAGCTGAATCGAGAGCCTATTCGGCTCATTTGGTGAGCCGATAATGCCGGCTATTCGGCTCAGTGTCCAACCAGTGCGAGTCAAGTACCAGCGAGACGACTCGCGATTCTGCTGCTGAGTGTGGACGAAATGTGGCTTTTTACCGGGGAAGGTGGCTTGTAGCCAGATACACAAAAACCGCGCAGTGCGCGGCTTTGAAGATGGTGGGCCCAGCAGGACTTGAACCTGCGACCAATCGATTATGAGTCGAGTGCTCTAACCAACTGAGCTATAGGCCCCCAGAAGGCCGGCGGATTATACCGGTGCGTTATCGCCAGCGCCAACCGCTTGACCAGGCGGGAGAAATTTCCGCATCACGGTGCCATGCCGGGGTGTCGAGACCAGAAAGCAAAACCCCCGGCCTGGGCCGGGGGTTCTAGTATCACTCGTCGAGGAAGGAGCGCAGGTGCTCGCTTCGCGTCGGGTGACGCAGCTTGCGCAGCGCCTTGGCTTCGATCTGGCGGATACGCTCACGGGTGACGTCGAACTGCTTGCCCACTTCCTCGAGGGTGTGGTCGGTGTTCATGTCGATACCGAAGCGCATGCGCAGGACCTTGGCTTCACGGGCAGTGAGGCCGGCCAGCACTTCGCGAGTGGCTTCCTTGAGGCTTTCGACCGTGGCCACGTCGATCGGGGACTGCATGGTGCTGTCCTCGATGAAGTCGCCCAGGTGCGAATCTTCGTCGTCGCCGATCGGGGTTTCCATGGAGATCGGCTCTTTGGCGATCTTCAATACCTTGCGGATCTTGTCCTCGGGCATTTCCATGCGCTCACCCAGCTCTTCCGGAGTGGGCTCGCGACCCATTTCCTGCAGCATCTGACGGGAGATGCGGTTGAGCTTGTTGATCGTCTCGATCATGTGCACCGGAATACGGATGGTGCGCGCCTGGTCGGCGATCGAGCGGGTGATCGCCTGGCGGATCCACCAGGTGGCGTAGGTCGAGAACTTGTAGCCGCGACGGTATTCGAACTTGTCCACCGCCTTCATCAGGCCGATGTTGCCTTCCTGGATCAGGTCGAGGAACTGCAGGCCGCGGTTGGTGTACTTCTTGGCGATGGAGATGACCAGACGCAGGTTGGCCTCGACCATTTCCTTCTTGGCGCGGCGAGCTTTCGCTTCACCGATGGACATGCGACGGTTGATGTCCTTGATCTCGGCCAGGCTCAGGCTGCACTCGGCCTCCAGATCGGCCAGCTTCTGCTGGCAGCGCTGGATGTCGCCCTGCAGGTTGCCCAGAGCTTCGGCGTACTTGGCCTTGCCTTTGGCCAGGTCGCCAGCCCAATCCATGTCGATTTCGTTGCCCGGGAACAGGCGCAGGAAGTCGGCACGCGGCATGCGCGCATCACGTACGCACAGCTGCATGATGGCGCGCTCTTGCGCACGCAGGCGGTCCAGGGCATCGCGCACCTGGGTGACCAGGGCTTCGTACTGTTTGGGCACCAGCTTGATCGGCATGAACAGCTCGGCCAGGGCGGCCAGCTCTTCGATGGCCTGCTTGCTGCCACGACCATGCTTCTTCAGGGCCTTCTGGACTTTGTCCTGCTGCTCGGCCACGGCGGTGAAACGGCGAGCCGCTTCTTCCGGGTCCGGGCCGCCATCGCCTTCTTCTTCCTCGTCGTCGCCGTTCTCGTCTTCTTCTTCGTCGTCGCTTTCTTCAGCGGCGGCGCCTTCCTTGACGGGAACAGGAGCGGCAGCTTCGTCAGGCACGCTGCCGTCATCCGGGTCGATGTAGCCACTGAGGACTTCGGCCAGGCGGCCGCCTTCGGTGGTGACGCGGTTGTATTCGGCGAGGATGCCGTCGACAGTGCCGGGGAAGTGAGCGATGGCGCTCATGACTTCGCGGATGCCTTCCTCGATGCGCTTGGCGATTTCGATCTCGCCTTCGCGGGTCAGCAGTTCCACGGTACCCATTTCGCGCATGTACATGCGCACCGGGTCGGTGGTGCGGCCAATATCGGTCTCAACGGCGGCGAGGGCGGCAGCGGCTTCTTCTGCTGCAGCCTCGTCGGTGTCGGCTTCGGCCAACAACAGGGCGTCCGCATCCGGAGCACTCTCGAATACGTTGATCCCCATGTCGTTGATCATGCGGATGATGTCTTCCACCTGTTCCGGATCGGAAATATCTTCCGGTAGGTGGTCATTGACCTCCGCGTACGTCAGGTAACCCTGCTCGCGACCACGGCTGATCAATTCTTTCAAACGAGATTGCTGTTGCGCTTTTACGGACATAACACCCTATCCACTGAAGGTCTTGGCGGGCTGAAAACAAGCCGAGGATTATACCTCGGTTTTGGCTCTAGGCGCCAGTTGGGGACTTGCTGCTCGGTGAGGAAGTGAGGCTGTAGTGCTCTCTGAGCAATGTCTTTTCCTCGTCTGTGAGCTCGCTGGGGCTTTTATGAATGATGCTGCGGAGCGCCTTTTCACGCCGCCTCTGCGATTGACTATTTGCAAGTGTAGTAATGGTGTCGAAAAACTGCTGTTCAAGGTTGTCGCCCTGAATCAGCCATTCCTTTTCTGCCAGTGCCCTTAGCAGGCGACCTTGCTCGGTGCCGTGCCAGCGGGCGATTAGTTGCAGCGAGCGCAAGTTGGGCGCCTTCTGCAGAGCGCCGACCAGCGCTACGAGAAGTTGCGCGTAGGTGTCCTCTTCGTCGGCGAAGTGGCTGACATCCTGGACCTTTTGCGCCAGCTGCGGATGGTGCAGCAGGGTGCGCAGGGCGATCAGATGTGGTGATTCGACGCTCACCGCAGTACGCGGGGCACGTGGCGCGAAATCGCCCTTGCCCTTCTTGCTCCATTTGCCGCCGCCGTCTTTCTTCCAGCTGCCTTTGCCGCCTTCGTTATTGCGCTCGTAATGTTGCTGCTGGGGCGGGGCGGGCTGCTCGTAGCCGCCGACGTCCGGCAGATTGTCGTAGTAGCCGCTATCGGGAATGTCGCCGTAATCCGGGTAGTCGCTGCTGGGCGCATGGTTGGGTGTGCTTGGCGCATGGCTGCGTGGGGCGCTGGCGACCTGGCTCATGGCTTCGCCGGAAAGACCGGTGATCTCGCTCAGACGCTGGCGCATCAGGGCGCGTAGGTTGTTGCCGGGAATCTTGTCGATCAACGGCGCGGCCAGGGTCACCAGATGCGCCTTGCCTTCCAGCGAGCGCGGGTCGGCTTCTTCGCACAGTTGCTGGAAGAAGTAGTCGGCCAGTGGCTGGGCATGCTGGTTGATGCGCGCGCGGAAAGCATCGGTGCCTTCGGCGCGTACCAGGGTGTCCGGGTCTTCGCCGTCGGGCAGGAACAGAAAGCGTGCGCGGCGGCCATCTTGCAGGCTCGACAGTGTCGACTCCAGGGCGCGCCAGGCGGCGTTGCGCCCGGCGGCGTCGCCGTCGAAGCAGAACAGCACGCTGGGCACGATGCGGAACAGGCGCTTGAGGTGCTCTTCGCTGGTGGCCGTACCCAGGGTCGCCACGGCATTGCGCAGGCCCTGCTGGGCGAGGGCGATGACGTCCATGTAGCCTTCGACCACCATGATCTCGTCGAGATCGCGGTTGTGCTTGCGCGCCTCGAACAGGCCGTAGAGCTCCTGACCCTTGTGAAATACCGGAGTCTCAGGCGAGTTCAGGTACTTGGGCTTGTCGTCGCCCAGTACGCGGCCGCCGAAGGCGATCACCCGGCCACGGCTGTCGCGGATGGGGAACATGATGCGGTCGCGGAAACGATCGTAGCGCCTGCCGTTCTCGGCGTTCTCGATCAGCAGGCCGGCGTCGATCATGACTTTCTGCTGTAGGGCGTCGGCGCCCAGATGCTTGAGCAGGTTGTCCCAGCCGGGCGGGGCGAAACCGATGCCGAAGTCGCGGGCGATCTCGCCGGTCAGGCCGCGGCCCTTGAGATAGTCCACGGCGTACTTGCGCTGTGGATGGCTTTTCAGGGCCTGGCGATAGTGCTCGGCGGCGGCATTGAGCAGCGGATAGAGCGGCGAGTCGACCGGCTGCCTGGGTTTGTGTCCGCGGCCGCTTTCCTCGCGCGGCACGTCCATGCCGGCGCGCTTGGCCAGTTCCTCGATCGCCTGGGGGAACTCCAGTTGATCGTGGTCCATGACGAAGCCGAGGGCATTGCCGCCGGCGCCGCAGCCGAAGCAGTAGTAGAACTGCTTGTCCGGGCTGACGGTGAAGGAGGGCGTCTTTTCCTTGTGGAAAGGACAGCAGGCGCTGTAGTTCTTGCCGGTCTTCTTCAGCTGGATGCGCGAACTCACCACATCGACGATGTCGGTGCGGTTGAGCAGGTCATCGATGAAGGATTGCGGGATCAGGCCGGCCATAGGCGCTCAGCATACTGCCCGGCGCAGGCGCTGGACAACGGATGGGTAGAAAAGCAAAAACTCCGCTCACTCGCTAAGCGCGAGGCGGAGTTTTCAAATGCAATGCCCGGCATAAGCCGGGCATTCGAGCGTGGCGTGTACGTTATTAGTACAGGCGAACGCTGCGGCGCTGCTCGCGCTGCACTTTCTTGGCGTGACGCTTAACAGCGGCAGCTGCTTTGCGCTTACGCTCAGCGGTCGGCTTTTCGTAGAATTCGCGGCTGCGAACTTCAGCCAGTACACCGGCTTTTTCGCAGGAGCGCTTGAAACGACGCAGGGCTACGTCGAAGGGTTCGTTCTCTTTAACTTTGACGGCTGGCATCCAGGTCGTACCTATCTTTAATTACCGGTTTCAACGCGTGCCCGGCAGATGGCTCGGGATGCGTCGGTTTTCAAGGGTTGCGGATGTTACCGCCTCGTCGCGCGGAATGCAAAGCCCTTAGGTCGAAAAGCGCTGGTCGCTCCGCCGGGCGGCGCTTATCATGCGCGCCTTTGTTCCACGCGGCAAACCAAGGTTCAAGCTCTATGCTCGTACTGGGATTGGAAACTTCCTGCGATGAAACCGGCGTCGCGCTCTATGACAGCGAGCGCGGCCTGCTGGCTGACGCCCTGTTCAGCCAGATCGACCTGCACCGTGTGTATGGCGGCGTGGTGCCCGAGTTGGCCTCGCGTGATCACGTCAAACGCATGCTGCCGCTGATCCGCCAGGTGCTGGATGAAGCGGGCAAGCAGGCCAGCGATATCGATGCACTGGCCTACACGGCGGGCCCCGGCCTGGTCGGGGCGCTGCTGGTGGGCGCTTCCTGCGCGCAGGCGCTGGCCTTTGCCTGGGGCATTCCGGCCGTCGGCGTGCACCATATGGAAGGTCACCTGCTGGCACCGATGCTGGAAGAACAGCCGCCGGCCTTTCCGTTCGTCGCCTTGCTGGTGTCCGGCGGCCACACCCAGCTGGTGCGGGTCGATGGCATCGGTCAGTACCAATTGCTCGGCGAGTCGCTGGACGATGCCGCCGGTGAGGCCTTCGACAAGACTGCCAAGCTGATGGGGCTGAATTACCCCGGCGGGCCGGAGATCGCCAAACTGGCGGAGCAGGGCACGCCGGGGCGCTTCGTCTTCCCGCGGCCGATGACCGATCGCCCGGGCCTGGATTTCAGTTTCAGCGGCCTGAAGACCTTCGCCCTGAATACCTGGCAGCAATGCCGTGCTGGCGACGACGACCTCGACCAAGCCCGTCGCGACATCGCGCTGGCCTTCCAGCAGGCAGTGGTTGAGACTCTCACCATCAAGTGCAAGCGCGCACTCAAGCAGAGCGGGCTGAAGAGCCTGGTCATCGCGGGTGGCGTGAGCGCCAACAAGGCGCTGCGTGAGCATCTGGAACGTATGCTGGGTGAAATGAAGGGCAAGGTGTTTTACGCGCGTCCGCGATTCTGCACCGACAACGGTGCGATGATTGCCTATGCCGGTTGCCAGCGTCTGCTGGCCGGGCAGCATGAAGACCTGGCGATCAAGGTGCAGGCGCGTTGGCCGATGGAGTCGCTGCCAGCGATTTGATAAAGGATGTCTGTAGGAGCGGCTTCAGCCGCGATTTTAGCGGCTGAAGCCGCTCCTACAGATTGATCAAAAACGCCGTTCGCGACCAGCGAACAGATCGCGCAGATTGCTGCGGTGGCGCCACACGATCAAACCGGTGAGTACGCAGGCCGGTAACAAGGCCGCCGGTTGTTGCCAGGCCAGCAGTGGTAGCGTCAGCGGCGTGGCGATCAGCGATGCCAGCGAGCTGGTGCGGGTCAGCAGGAACACCAGCGCCCAGGCCGCCAGAGCAAGCAAGGCGGCCGGTGGATAGAGGCCGAGCAACATGCCGGCGGCAGTGGCCACGCCCTTGCCGCCACGAAAACGGAAGTACAGCGGGTAAAGATGGCCGACGACCGCCGCCAGCCCGATCCAAGCCTGCTGGTGCAGGTTGAGGCCGAACAGCTTGGCGATCAGGATCGGCAGCAGGCCCTTGAACAGGTCGCCGATCAGCGTCATGACGGCGAGTTTCTTGCCGGCCACGCGCAGCATGTTGGTGGCGCCGGGGTTGCCTGAGCCACTGGCACGCGGGTCAGGCCCGCCAGCGAGTCGGCTGAGCAGGATGGCGAAGGACAACGAACCGAGCAGGTAGGCAAGGATTGCCAGAAGCCAGAACATGGTGGCCATTCCAGGGCATGGGGTGGCCCGATTCTAACGAGGTGCAGCGCCCTTGTCGTGGCGCGGAGAGTACGGTGGACAGAGTATTTATCGAGGGGCTGGAAGTCGACACGGTGATCGGCGCCTACGATTGGGAGCGCGACATTCGCCAGTGCCTGCGTCTGGACCTGCAGATGGCCTGGGACAACCGCCCGGCCGCAGCGGGTGATGACCTCAATCTGGCGCTCGACTACGCCAGCGTGTCCACGCGCATCCAGGCCTTCGCGGCCGAATCGCAGTTCATTCTGGTCGAGACCTTCGCCGAGCGCCTGGTGCAGCTCCTGATGGATGAGTTCGATATTCCCTGGATTCGCCTGAAACTGACCAAGCCCGGTGCAGTGCCGGCCGCACGTGGCGGCGTGGGTGTGGAGATCGAGCGCGGATGCCTCTGACTCGCGTCTATCTCGGCCTCGGCAGTAATGTGCAGCGTGAGGCTCACCTTGCTGCCGGGCTCGATGCATTGGCTGGCCTGCTCAGTGACATGCGCTGCTCGCCTGTCTTCGAAAGCCATGCGGTGGGCATCAAGAGCGGCAATTTCTTCAACCTGGTGGTGGTCGGCGAAACCGCGCTGCCGCTGCTGGAGCTGGATCGCCGGCTGAAGTTCATCGAGGCCGATAACGGCCGCTACGCGCCGGACCGCAAGGGCCTGCCGCTGGATATCGACGTGTTGCTGTATGGCGAGCAGGTCGGCAACTTCAACGGCTTGATCCTACCGCGGGCGGAAATTCTCAAGAACGCCTTCGTGCTCTGGCCGCTGGCCTTGCTGGCGCCGCAGGTGTGTCACCCGCTCGATGGTCGTTCGTTCGCCGAACTCTGGGCCTCGGCGCAGATCAATCAGCAGTTATGGCCGGCCGCCTTCCAATGGCGCGGCGCCGAGTTGACGCCGGCCGAACTGCTGCAGGCGCGCTCTTCGTAGCCCGGATGCAATCCGGGAGAACGGACGCTGGGAATATCCCGGATTGCATCCGGGCTACGGGTTGGCGTTGACCGGTAGGAGCGGATTTATCCGCGAAAAGGCGGGCCGCGGAGCTGTGATGATCGCGGCTGAAACGGAATGCCGCCCAGCCGCTCCTACGCGGCGTGCTGTTGTTTGTAGGCCTTGAGCGCTAGCAGGCGTTCGCGGTTGAGCGCCTCGCCCAGCTCCGCGCCCTTGAAGCCCTTCTCCAGTAGCGGCTTGACCGCCACCTGCCTTGCTACCTCGGCGGCGCCCAAAAGGTAAGCGGCTTGCGGGTAGTCGCGTTGTTCCAATCCCTGGCGGCCGCGGGCATCCATCTCACAAGCAGCGACGAATTCGGCGAAGCGCTGCGGGCGGCGGAACACGTCGAAGCGCTGTAGCAGCTCGAGCAGCGTCGAGGGGCGCAGTTCCAGTGCGCGGTGGCCGTGGGTATGAAACTCGCCCACCAGCGCTGCCAGCTCGGCGCAGTCGCGCGGTGCCTTGCAGCGCTCGTTGATCGCATGGATCAGGCGCAGCCCCTTGTGCTCATGAGCGATATGCCGCGGCCATTCGGCCTCCGGCGTCAGCCCCTTGCCGACATCATGCAGCAGGCAGGCCCAGCGCACGTTAAGTGGCTGGTCGTGCTCCGCGCACTGGCGCAGCACACTCAGCACATGCTCGCCGGTGTCGACTTCGGGGTGATGCGCCTGCGGTTGCGGCACGCCGAACAACTTATCCACTTCCGGCAGCAGCGCTGCCAGGGCGCCGCAATCGCGCAGCACCTGGATGAACACGTCCGGGCGCGGCTCCATCAGGGCACGGGAAATTTCCTTCCAGCTACGTTCGGCGGTGAGATGGCGCAGTTCGCCGGACTCCGCCAGTTCGCGCATCAGTTCCAAGGTTTCTGGCGCGACGTTGAAGCCGAGCGGGGCGTAGCGTGCGGCGAAGCGGGCGACGCGCAGTACGCGCAGCGGATCTTCGGCGAAGGCCGGGGACACGTGGCGCAGCAGGCGTGCCTGAAGATCCTGCTGACCGCCGTAAGGATCGATAAGCCCGCCATGATCGTCTTCGGCCATGGCGTTGACGGTCAGGTCGCGGCGGGTCAGGTCGTCTTCCAGCGTGACGTCGGGGCTGGCGTGAAAGGTGAAGCCGCCATAGCCGCGGCCGCTCTTGCGCTCGGTGCGTGCCAGGGCATATTCCTCGCCCGTCTGCGGATGCAGAAACACGGGAAAATCGGCGCCAACCGGGCGATAACCGAGCTCCTGCATCTGTTCTGCACTGGCGCCGACCACGACCCAGTCCACTTCGCTGACGGGGCGGCCGAGCAGGCGATCACGCACTGCGCCGCCGACTTTGTAGATCTGCATAGGTGTTCCTCCACTGAGTGCAGAGGATACCGAAGATCGAGAGAAGGCGGCCGGTAAGCGATCAAATAGGCGGGATGACCAGGTCCAGCCGTGGGTATTCGTTGTCGCTCTCTGCGCTACCACGTGGCGGCACATGCTGAGTGGTGATCAACTGGTCGCCCTGGCACACCTCCAGGTGGATATCGAAACCCCATAGGCGATGCAGGTGCTTGAGCACCTCGCCGGTGGAGTCGCCCAGAGGCTTGCGATCGTGTTGCTGATGGCGCAGGGTCAGCGAGCGATCGCCGCGGCGGTCGATGTTCCAGATCTGCACGTTGGGTTCGCGGTTGCCCAGATTGTATTGCGCTGCGAGCAGCTCGCGGATGGTGCGGTAGCCGGATTCGTCATGGATGGCCGGCACCAGCAGCTCGTCTTTCTGGTCGTCATCGAGGATGCCGAACAGCTTGAAGTCGCGAATCACCTTGGGCGAGAGGAATTGCAGGATGAAGCTCTCGTCCTTGAAGCTGGTCATGGCGAACTTGAGGGTGGTCAGCCAGTCGCTGCCGGCAATGTCCGGGAACCAGCGTTTGTCTTCATCGGTGGGCTCCTCGCAGATACGGCGAATGTCGCGGTACATGGCGAAGCCCAAGGCGTAGGGGTTGATGCCGCTGTAGTAGGGGCTGTCGAACGGCGGCTGGTAGACCACGCTGGTGTGCGATTGCAAAAATTCCATCATGAAACCGTCGGTGACCAGGCCCTCGTCGTACAGGTCGTTCATCAGGGTGTAGTGCCAGAAGGTGGCCCAGCCTTCGTTCATGACCTGGGTCTGGCGCTGCGGGTAGAAGTACTGGGCGATCTTGCGCACGATGCGGATCACCTCGCGCTGCCAGGGCTCCAGCAGCGGCGCGTGCTTTTCCAGAAAGTAGAGGATGTTTTCCTGCGGCTCGGCGGGGAAGCGCTTGTTGTCCTTCTCGCTGCCCTTGTCCGCACTTCTGGGGATGGTGCGCCACAGATCGTTGATCTGCTTCTGCAGGTGTTCCTCGCGTTCCTTCTGGCGCCGCCGCTCTTCTTCGGCGGAGATGGGGTAGGGGCGCTTGTAGCGGTCGACGCCGTAGTTCATCAGCGCGTGGCAGGAGTCGAGCAGTTCCTCCACGGCGTCGATGCCGTAGCGCTCCTCGCACTGCATGATGTACTGCTTGGCGAACACCAGGTAGTCGATGATCGAGCTGGCGTCGGTCCAGGTGCGGAACAGGTAGTTGCCCTTGAAGAAGCTGTTGTGGCCATAGCAGGCATGGGCGATCACCAGCGCCTGCATGCAGATGGTGTTTTCTTCCATCAGGTAGGCGATGCACGGATCGGAATTGATCACGATCTCGTAGGCCAGGCCCATCTGGCCGCGCTTGTAGC